>JAVZCK010000014.1 GCA_038874435.1 Thermoplasmata archaeon | reverse complement strand
ATGGCACACATCAGCATGATAGGTATTATACTGAGGCACTGGGTGAGACTTCAATTGGGAATATGGATGCATGGAGACATTACTTAGAAAAGAGAGGGTGTCCCATCTTGCTCCAAATGGGACACACCGCGAATGCTTCCTTTCTACCCAAGGAGGTTTTTATATGCCTCTCCCAAATAAAGATTTGTAATGGCTATTCTTTATGACCCGATGACTGATGGGCGATCAGAGCGGCAACTTTTTTGTTCTTTGCTTCTATTTTTCTCACAGAGGATGGATGTTTGTGCCGCAGTTAGGACAGGTGGTTAACCTGGAAGCACATGCAGGGTGAAGCACTGCACCACAGGTGGGACACACAAATGCCTGGTTCACAACCTCATGAGGAATTGGATAGTTACAGCTTACACACTTTACAACAGGTGGTGGCTGAGGCCTCTCCTGTTTCGGCTTTTCCTTCTTCTTCGGTTTGAAGAGGAGAACAAAGTCGTCCCAGTAGTCTAGATATTTCAAGACCACAAAAAGAATTACCAATATTAGAGGAATCAACAACAGAAGGTACCAGTAATTTATGTGTGTTGAGATGAAGTAAGGTGTATTACTGCCACCAGAAGGCAATCTCACACTATTGCCTGCATTATCTCGCACCTCTATGTAATACTGGATTCCATCTAGAGTCACATCGTCCTTAGGGATAGTGGCAGAGTAGGTTTTTCCATCAGAACTTGTCATTCTTACATCCCTATAGGATCCCCAAGTCGGGTTTTTGTAATAAAGACGTGCGTCGGCAATTCCACTCCCAAACTCTGAAACCGTTATACTCACTTGAATTTCTTCTGAGTAGAGCCATTCTGTAATCTGGCCATGTTTTACATCAGGAGCGATGGTGTCTATTTTGAAGGATACATTTTTCACAGTTTCCTTGTTTCTAGCCACGTCAACGGAGTAGAAGTAAACTTCGTAAGAACCATCGTCGAAAGAGAGTTCAGAAACATATCTTGCCCAGTCCCCACTTGCACCAATTCTATAAAATGTCTCAGTAACGCCGGACGTATAGTCCTCAGGCATGAGTTTGAGAACAACTCTCCCAGTAAACCAGTTGTTTGTTCCATTTTTTCCTGAGATGTTGTACTGGGTGGTTGGGGGTGTAGAATCTATTTTGATGGTAATGGTTCGCACAGCCTCAATGTTGCCTGCAACATCTACCGCTCGATATTCGAGGATTGTGGTACCTTCAGTGCTCAAATAGATTTCATTTGTGTAGACCTGCCAATCATAGCCCTCGCCGAATCTGTATGCAATTTCGCTGATGCCTGAGATATCATCCTCGGCTGTGAGGTTCACAACGACATTGGAGATGTACCACCCGTATGCTCCGAGGTCGCCAGTCAATCTCACAGTGGAAAGAGGTTTCTGGGTATCAACATTTATCTGGGTTGTGTTTGTCGTTATCAGACCTGCTCCATTTTTCACTCGGCATTCAAATGTGTGCATCCCTGCAGAAATTTTTACACTAGAACTGTAGTTCTCCCAGGTGCCACCATCAATACTGTACTGGATCTCTGAGATGCCTGAAAGGTCCAAACCAGTGATGGAAACTGTGGCATTTGTGTTGTACCAGCTGGAGTATGTGAGATTTCCAGTGATATTTATAGTGACTTCAGGCGGTGTAAGATCGATTTTAACTGTCGTTTGTTTTACGCCCTCGTTGTTACCGGCATCGTCAATTGAATAGTATTCTAGGGTATAGATACCTTCCTCAGACACCACGAATTCCTGGGTGTAGAGCATCCAATTGTCTGAGGAATTCAATCTATAGTAAGTTTCGTAGACACCAGAACTGTTATCATTTCTGGTGAGTTTCACAGTTACCTCAGAAACGAACCAGCCTCCTTCTCCAGATGTGCCAGTTAGTTGGCATGTGGTATTCGGAGCGGTTTTGTCAATTTTAAAGGTTATACTTTTGGGTGTTTCTGGCCTCCCAGCAAAATCAATCGAATAAAACTCCACAGTGTAGTACGAATCGTTTGTGTAGGTTATGGGTCCAGTGTAAACTAGCCATTGGAGTGATGTGTTTAGTTTGTAGTATGTTCTGTTCACCCCAGAAGCCGTATCTGCTCCTTGGAGGGTAAGTGTCACGGGCGAGACATACCACTCGTTAGCACCTTGTGTTCCTGTGAGATACGCTTCAGTGCTTGGTGCAGCCAGGTCCACCTTAACTTGGACTGTTTTCGCGGTTTCCGTATTTCCCACCTTATCCTTAGCATAATAACTGATGTTATACCAGCCCTCATTAGATATTGAAATGTTGCCAATATATTCTTGCCAGCCTCCCGAGTTGATTCTGTAATATATTTTGTCCACACCTATTCCTGAATCAGTTGCAGAGAGGTTGACAGAGACCGCTGTTGTGTACCAGCCATTTGCTCCCATTGTACCAACAACAGTTGCAGTCGTCACGGGTGGTGTCGTGTCTATGAAGTATGTCACTTCTATCTTTGGCCAGTATTGCTGGATTCCGCAATCTGAGGAATAGAAGTATTTCCCGCTGCCCCAGTTTGTTTGTAGTGCCAGTCCAAAATTTTGAGCGGTCCCATAGACCCATTCTCTGAAAACTGATGTGATGTTCCAGGAATACCATATGGAACCCCCGGCTACATTTGTAGTTGATACTGCAGTGGAATCATAGTCAATTCCTGCAGCCATGCCAGGACTCTGCCAGCTATTACTCGAGTCCCTCACATACCATGTGGCGCCAATTGAGGAAGTGCCGTTTCCATATCCCTCTTCCCATGAACGGAGCATTTTGTAAGCTCCTATAGTAAGAGTTTCGCTAGGGTTTTCTGCATAATAGCAATACAATCTCAACGTTGCAGCAGTAATTACACTTCCAGAGGGCATTGAAATTGGGAAATTCAGAAGAACTTTTTCTGGATTGCTTCCATTTACTTTTAATGTGTTGTTAATCCCGTAGTTTAAGGTAGGGTTTGATTGAGATATGTAGGTATCTAACATATCTGCTGGTGTGGGCTGGATAACCATGGAATCTCGGGTGGAGTCGGACAATAGGTTTTCTTCGAGCGAAGTAGGACAGATGCACGCTGTAGAGAGGAGCGAGATTGTATTCGCTACAAAAAGAGCGCAGATTAGAAGTGCTGATTGGTATTTTCTCACATTCATTTTCTTCACCTTTTTATGATTAAGTCATCCTCTAAACCTAATATCCAAATGGTATATATATGTTTATTGGCATATAGAAAATCCCAAATATTCTTTGCGTCATTCCCCCTTGTGGAAAAGATACCCCTTAAAAACGTTGGTAACGCCAAGAAAAAGAAAAAAGCCGCCTATCTTTCTGTTGCGTCAAATACATTTTTAACTTTCTTTAAGCTCATAGTTGGAATCTTTTCTGGTTCTATCAGTATTATTTCAGAAGCCCTCCACTCCCTCAATGACCTTGTGGCCGCATTGATAGCCACCTATGCCGTCAGAGAAGCATCAAAACCTCCAGATAAAGAGCATTCTTATGGACACGGGAAAATAGAGAGCGTCTCTGCCCTTCTTGAGGCCTCCCTCATAATTTTTGCAGCAGTCTTCATAATCCACGAGGCAATAGACCGTATTATTTTGCCGAGAGAGATAGTTTTTATGGAACTGGGCATTGGCGTGATGCTTGTTTCCACAATCCTTAATATCCTCGTCTCTCTCAACCTGAAAAAGGTGGCAAGAGAGACATCTTCGGCCGCTCTGGAAGCAGATGCAGCCCACCTGAGTGCAGATGTCTACACCTCGCTTGGCGTCTTTCTCGGGCTCTTGGTGATAAGAATAACAGGCCATGTAATTCTCGACCCCATCATTGCAATTCTGGTGGCAATCTACATCATAAAGATAGGTGTAGAATTGGTTTTGAAGGCATCCAAGGAGCTTATGGATACGGGGCTGAGCAGAGCGGAGGAAAAGAAAGTGATGGAGATTGTCAACTTGCACAAAGACAACTTTGTTGAATACCACAAATTCCGTTCTAGAAAATCAGGGAGTGAAACTTACCTTGATATGCACATCGTTGTTGCCAAAGACCAAACAATTCAGGCTGCTCATGACCTCGCAGACCATATTGAGAAAGAGATTGCAAGGGAAATCCCAGGTACCCATGCAATGGTCCACATTGAGCCATGTGACGGCAAATGCAATGGTTGTAATCAAGTTTCGAGGTGTAGCAAAAAAGCACAAAGCTAAGGTTAATATATTACAAACTCATTTCCACACGGAGATGGTAAAATGGACCTATTGATAATATTGCTGGCAGTGGTGTTGATTTTGGTTGTGCTTGCGATTGCAGCAAGCGGTGTGAAAATAATTGCACCTTATGAACAAGGGATAAAGGTAGTTCTGGGCACTTATCGTGGGATTATGCACTCAGGTGTCAATTTTGTTGTGCCACTTATTACTGATGTCATTCGAATGGACTTGAGAACCCAGGTGCTAGATGTTCCGAGACAGGAAGTTATTACTAAAGATAACTCTCCCACAAATGTGGACGCAATAATTTACATAAAGGTAATAGACCCGAAAAAAGCGTACATGGAAGTCACAAACTACAGAATTGCCACAGTTGCATTAGCCCAGACAACGCTTAGGTCTGTGATTGGAGACATGGAGCTGGATGAAATTCTTTACAATAGAGCAAAAATAAATGCAAGGTTGAGAGACATTTTAGATGAGGAAACAGACAAGTGGGGCGTTAAGGTTGAGGCAGTTGAAATCAGGGAGGTTGACCCTGTTGGACCAGTGAAGTCAGCAATGGAAGAGCAGACCGCTGCAGAACGACAGAGAAGGGCAGCAATCCTCCGTGCTGATGGTGAGAAACGCTCTGCAATTCTTGTGGCTGAAGGTAAGAAGAGAGCGAAAATTCTGGAGGCAGAAGGTATTAGACAGTCAAGAATTCTGGTTGCAGAGGGCAATCGTCTTGGGACTATTCTGGAGGCACAGGGTGAAGCCCAGCGGCTCCGCATTCTTTCTGTCGGGGCTCTGCCACTTGACCAGAAATCCCTCACTGTGCTTTCCCTTGAGGCAGTGAAGAAACTAGGTGAAGGGGCATCTACAAAGTTCATAATTCCATTTGAGGTGACAAAACTCGTGGAAGGGGCCGCAGAATATTTAGGAATGGGTAGGAAGGTGCCAGAACGGGAACCACTCAAAGTTGAGGAAATTGAGAAGACAGTTGGAAAGGTTGACGACATTCTTGGTCCAATTCCGAAGCACTCCGAGATAGAGAGCGAAATCAGTGAACTTGATAAGGAATTTAAGAAAGAAGCGGAGCAAACAGATATGCTTACCAAGACAGGGGCTGACAAATTCCGAACGCCAGATGAAGACATTACTGAAAAAAAGGTGGTTAAGAAAGAAAGGGTAGGCTAAATCTCCTTTTCTATCTCTTTCACCACTATTTCTGTAAATTCTCTAGTACCTATGTTCCCACCAATGTCCATTGTTTTAACACCTGAGGCATAAACATTGCTGATGGCTTTGCGGATGCGTGCTGCCTCGTGCTCCATTCCCAGGTAATCCAGCATCATTGCCCCTGAGAGTATCATAGCAGTAGGGTTTGCTTCATCTTTACCAGCAAGAGAGGGAGCGCTCCCATGCACTGGTTCAAACATGGCATAGTTTTCTCCAAGGTTTGCAGAAGGTGCAAAGCCGAGGCCTCCAACAAGTCCAGCAGCCAGATCTGAAAGAATATCTCCGTAGAGATTCAGGGTGAGAATAATATCAAAGTTCTCAGGAGAAGTGACAAGGTTAAGGGCACATGTATCTACATACACCTCCTCTGCCTCTAAATTTGTACCGTGAACTTTTGTCCTGAAAATTTCTGCGAAAAGCCCATCCGTCTTCCTGAGCACATTACTCTTGTGCACGCAGGTAATTTTTTTCCTCCCATATTTTCTAGCATAACCCATGGCAAAGTCCACAATCCTTTCTGATGCCTCTTTTGTCACAATTTTTGCAGCCACCGCATAACTGCCATGAAATTCTTCAAGCCCCACATATAAGTCCTCAGTGTTTTCTCTTATTATTACTAGGTCTATCTTTCGTTTATCTGGAATTAATGAGCACACGGGACGCACATTTGCATAAAGTTTCAGGCCCTGGCGAATGGCGAGTAATGGAGAGCGATAGTCGGGTGTTGGAGGTGTAGTTATGGCCCCAAAGAGGCAAGCATCTGTGTGCTGGAGCAGATGGACTGTTTCCTCAGGTAAGTATTTACCACATTTCCTATAAGCATTCATCCCTATCTCCGCAGGAACAAATTTCAATTTGTTGGTTACACTTTCTAGCACTTTAACACAGGCCTCCATTACCTCGGGTCCAATGCCGTCCCCAGGAATGACGCAGATCTGTCGCATGTTATTCGGATAGATTGGACATATTTATAGTGGTTGTTGAAATCTGTTCCGAAAGAATTAAAAATCACACATGTATTCTGCTCTTCAAGCCCTGGTAGTGTAGTGGTCTATCATCTAGGCCTGTCGAGCCTGGGACTCGGGTTCGAATCCCGACCAGGGCGCTTTTCTTCAGAACATGAAGGTGATCAAGCACATCGCTGCAATTGCAGGAAACGTTAAGAGGAGAAAATTATCGTCTAGATAGTAGTTTTTTTGTGTTTCGCAAAGAATGCCAACAACTGCAGCAACCAAGCTTATGAATAGGATGTTAATCATGGAAAGATTAGAAAGGTATGATAGAAAGGAAAGGAAAATGAGGAAATACACAACGAATCCTATCTCAGGCACAAACTTGAAGTTATTTCTCCTAAGTTCACCCATCAAAGGGTCCACCCAGGCAGTAGCAACCACAACCGGAATCCCAATAAAATAGGGACACATAACATAGCAGATGAAAAGTCCGATTGCGGACCACAAAACCGCAGAAAACCTGTATCTCTCATAGGGCCTAATCCCTGGAATCTCCCAACCTCTGGTCACACGAATGTATTCAAATTCAAAAACACAGATGAGAGATACGAGCATCGCATAATTTTTATCCAGTGGTGAGAAGAAAAGTGTTGATGGAATAAGATAATAAATCAAGGTGAGTTGTAATCCAATAATGTGCACTCCTCTGCGAAGCAAGTGATAATTAGGTTCCACAAATGCGTTTAGAGGGTTCTTGTATATAACCCTTCACAAATAGTCATACTTTCTTGCCATTTCCTCAAGTTTAGCAATCCTTTTCTCTATTGGAGGATGTGTGGATAGTAAGTTTACAATGGTGCTAGCACTGAACGGATTGACGATAAAAAGTGACGAAGTTGCTGGGTTTCCAGTACTCAATGGTCTCCTGTGAACGCCTTTATCAAGTTTTCGCAGAGCATCTGCCAACGCAATTGGGTTTCTTATCAATTTAGCACCTGTAGCATCCGCTTTGTATTCTCTAGCCCTAGAAATCGCAAGCTGGACAAGCATAGCAGCGATTGGCAAAGTGATTGCGGCAAGTACCGCAAGGGCGAGCACAACTATGTTTACCTCCCTGTCTCTTCTTCCCCCATAAAACATAGAGTAGAACACAAACCTCGCAATAATGGATATTGCTGCTGCGATTACCGAGGCAATTGTCATCACAAGAATGTCTCGATTTTTGATGTGGGCAACCTCATGGGCAATCACACCTGCAAGTTCCTTATCGTTTAACAGATATAGAATGCCTTCTGTCACAGCCACGGTTGCGTTTTTAGGGTTTCTACCGGTTGCAAATGCATTTGGAGTTTGAACTGGGACTATTGCCACCCTGGGCATAGGGATGCCTGCACGATTTACCACATCTTCAACGATTGAAAACAACCTAGGATATTCATGTCTTTGCACGATTCTAGCTCCGTAAGACCAGAGTACTATTTTGTCACTGAAGAAGTAGGCAAACAGGTTGATAAAGATTGCCAGAGCAAGGAATAGGAATACAAATTCGATAGAGTTACCAAGGAAATACCCTGCTATATAGCCAATACCAACGAGCAGCCCTGTGAGAAGTATGAAAAGACCAGCAGTTCGTAATTGAGGGTTCATGATTTATAATTTAGAATTGAATTACTTAAAATTTTTGGAGATTGCAAACTTCTTCGGGAGCGAAACTTTTATTTGGTATGGCACAATTCGGGATAAATAGTGGTAAGATGCGGACATACATAACTCTCCAACTTCACTCCGATGGAGCTACCTTTTCAGAAGTAGCCGACTTGTTAGAAGGTCTTGGATTCAAGCCAGTTAAGGGCTACTATGATTTTGTGTACGAATGGGATAGAAAGGCCACTGTGAAGGACTCACTCTGGTTTGCAGATAAGATTCACACTGCTCTGAAGGGCAAGAAAGTTTATTTTAGAATCGAAACTGTAGAATAGGGCTCACATAATCCTTTTTACTGTGATCGGAATCACGCCTTTTTCAAATTCTGCCTCTGCAATTTTTACAGGGTCTATCTCGCCTTTTGGTACATCTATCAGCACTGGTGCACCCATTGAAATCTGCAAAGCCCTCGCCCCTATTATCCTTGCTTTTTCAAACCTCGTATATTTCATCATTTTCATCATCTCCGCTTAAGTTAGAGTAGAGGGAAATTAAAATCATTTTTTGGCTTTCGTTTTCGTGCAACTTCTTGATCTTGTTCTTTCCGATCTCCATCGCTGTATTTAGAATTGCGACGAGAGACTTCTCTTCCTCTTGAAGTTCCCTTATTTCTTCCTGAATATCTTGAATAAGTTTACGAAGCTCCCGAATGCTTTCTTCTCCCTCCTCACGCCCAATTTTCTCAAGTCGGTTGAGGTATTTCTTATGCTTCTCTGAGATTGCATTTTCATCCAATTCTGGCACAAAATAAACCTCGTCAAAAAGGTTGGGCTGGAGCGATATCCATACCACAAAGGAACGTGTTGGAAAGTAACATTTTCGTCTTGGACCTTCGTGACTCTCCTCTTCTACGCATTCTACAATTCCATACTTTTCTAGAATTTTTATGTGTTTCATCACAGCTTGCTGGGTTGTGCCAAGTTCCCTCGCAAGTTGAAGAGTGTAACGTTTCCCTTGGACTATTTTGCTCAAGATTTTTCTACGGAGCGGATTGTAAATCAGCATTAAAAAGTCATCAATTGTGAGCTCTTTTTTCTGTTTTGGTTCCATAGTAATTAACCACCCATTTATAACCTCTATTTAAGGGTTACTACCTTGCTACGTTTCATTATCCTTCTTATACCTTTATCAATCTCAACAACTGCAATCACAGTGGAAGAGACAAGCAACACAATAAGCCAATCACTTAACGAAAGAGCAGTAGTTTTGAACACAGCTTGAAATGGTTGGAAGTAGATTAGTGCTAGTTGAGCAATCACAGCACCCATCAAACTGAAAAAGAGGAATTTATTGCTTAATACAGGTATTCTGAAAATGCTTTCCCACTCAGAGCGTGAATTCCACACCTGGAAAAACTGGAAGAATACCATTGTTGTGACTGCTAAGGTTCTGGCGTGCTCTATGTTGTCACCCTTAGCTAAAGCAATCTGGAACACGAGGATAACTCCAATTGAAATGAGGGTTCCCACAATAATCGTTCTGGCAATTAGCACATCATTCATTATTGGCTCTTTTGGATTATTGGGTGGTCTCTCAACGACATCCTTTTCCCCCGGCTCGAAAGCCAGAGCAACATCTTGGAGTCCATTTGTCACTATATTTATCCAGATTAACTGGACTGCAATATAAGGAATCGGTAAGTTAAGCATCATTGCAAAAAGGATTGAGAGCACGGCCGCTAAGCCTGTGGGAATCAGGAAAAACACAACCTTTCTTATGTTGTCGAACACGACTCTTCCCTCCCTTACGGCATTGAAAATGGTTGCAAAATTGTCGTCTGTGAGCACAATGTCGGCTGCCTCTCTAGCAGCATCCGTGCCAGATTTGCCCATAGCTACTCCTACATGAGCGGCTTTCAAAGCAGGTGCATCATTCACACCATCACCAGTCATCGCCACTATGTGTCCATGCTTCTTGAGTTGCTCAGTTATTCTCAATTTGTGATGTGGAGAAACCCTTGCATAAACTGACACTTCTTCTACTACTCTGAACAGTTCATCATCACTCATTTTATCCAGCTCGGCCCCAGTGAGTACCTTTGCCTCCTTACCTCCAATCTCTAGCATCTCTGCAATTGCTTTGGCTGTGATTGCATGGTCACCAGTAATCATCACTACTCTAATCCCTGCTCTTCTGCATCCTTTTACCGCCTCGATTGCTTCAGGTCTTGGAGGGTCGATCATTCCCTGTAGTCCAGCAAACACGAAGTTCTTTCTCAGTAAAGAACTGAGCAACTCGTCTGAAATCTTCGTTACTGTCCCAGGTACATGTGCATATGCGAATGCTAGCACTCTCAATCCATTTCTTGCAAATTCCTCAGTTATTCTCACAATTTTTTCTCCCTCCACATCCTTTCCGCTACAATCCCTTTCACAAAAGGCCAGCACTTTCTCTGGTGCACCTTTGATGTATATCACATTCTCATTCTCCTCTTTATGAAGGGTAGCCATGTATCCTCTCTCTGACTCAAATGGAACTATAGAGAGCAGTGGCGATTTTTGTCTTTCTGCATCCAGCTTCAGTCCTGCTTTCATAGCTGCGATTAACAGCGCCCCTTCCGTTGGGTCTCCATCCACTGTATAGTTTCCATTATCCTCCTTCAGATTTGATTCGTTGCAGAGTATACCAATTTTCAAAACGATTCTCAAGTACTCTTCGCTATCTGGATTCACCCTCTTCCCATCGCTCAAAATTTTTCCCTCAAGATTATACCCGCTTCCAGTGATATCATAGATTTTACCGCCCGCATACACTTTTTTCACCGTCATCTCATTTTTCGTTAATGTGCCTGTTTTGTCAGAACAAATCACCGTAGTGCTCCCGAGAGTTTCCACAGATGGAAGTTTTCTGATAATTGCATTTCTTTTTGCCATCTTTGCCACACCTATTGCTAGAGCTATTGTTACCACTACAGGCAAACCCTCAGGGATTGTAGCTACAATTGTGGCAATTGAAGTGAGGAGCATTTCCTTAAATGTTCTCCCAGTGAGAATCCCATATACAAAGAGAATAGTGACTGCCCCCATGACTAGGATCCCAAGCTTCTTGGTAAAATCTGAGATTTTTTTCTGCAACGGAATATCTCCAGTTCTTACCTCCTTTAAACTTCTAGCAATGCCTCCGAGCACCGTAGCACTCCCTGTGGCGACCACAACGCCCTTCCCTCTCCCATGTACCACTACCGTGCCCATGAAGGCCATGTTCTTCTGGTCTCCCAGAGCTAAATTTTCTACAATAATTGGCTCTGTTTTTTTCTCCACCGGGTAGGATTCACCAGTGAGCATCGCTTCATTAATTTTCAATTCTAATGCCTCAACCAGCCGCATATCTGCCGGAACTTTGCTGCCAGAAGAAATGATAACGATGTCCCCAGGAACAACTTCCTCGCTTGAAATCACAATCTCTCGCCCGTTTCTTATTACTCTAGCTTTTGGAACCACCATTTTCTGCAAGGTCCTTATGCTCTGCTCTGCCTTCGATTCCTGGATATATCCAATGACTGCATTCAATACTACAACAAGAAAAATCACAAAAGCGTCCACAAACTCAGAGAGAATAAGAGCGATTGCACCCCCTACGAGGAGGAGATAGATAAGAGGGCTTGCAAACTGATGCAGAAAAATTTTGAACATGCTAGTCCTTTCTTCTTCTGGTAGTGCATTTGGACCAAACTTAGCTAGTCTCTTCTTTACTTCTTCCGATGTGAGGCCTTTTTCAGAGGAGTCTAAACTCTTTACAACTGTCTCTGCATTTAACGCATACCATTTTTGTACAGCCATCAAATCTGAAATCAGTTAGAATATATAATAGTAATGTCAACAAAAAATTTTTCAGGTGCTCATCTTTCTGGTCTTTCAGTAATTCCCACCAGATGTTCCATCCCATCAAAATGACTGCAAAAAATCCTGTAATAGAAAAGCTCCTCCTTGTTTCTCACAAATCTCAGCTCTTTTCTCGCAATCTCAAATTCCCTGTCTGAAATCTGGTTTTCCACATACTCCTCAATTGCAAACATTGAGCCAGCACCATCTGAAAATTTCCGTTTCTCCCTGTTTACGATGTAATCTGGCAACCCTGCTTTTTCAATCGCCCTCCTCAAAATCCATTTCCTCACACCATTCTGGATTTTATATTCTGATGGAATTCCAAAGGCGAATTCAACAAGCGGGAGATGGAGGAAAGGCACTCTGCAATCAACACCATGAGCAGCAAACATCCTGTCATCACGCTGGAAGGCATTGTTGTGGGCAGTGTGAAGCAGTTTCCTGAGTTCAGAGTTGAGGTTTCCAGGAATGTTCTCAAGGTAGGAGTAGCCAGCAAAGAGTTCATCTCCGCCCTCACCAGAAAGCAAGGTTCGAACATGCTTCGCTGCCTCCCGCACCACAATGTAGTTTGGAATTGCACTTCTCACGAGAGCAAAATCAAAGGATTCAAGATGATAAATTACCTCAGGGAGCACATCCAGCATCTCTTTGAGCCCGTATTCCACCACAGTGTGCTCAAGCCCGAGTTCTGACGCAAGTTTTTCAGAGAGCAAGGCATCTTCACTTCCAGCTTCGAACGCAGCCACGAATGTGTTGAGTTTCTTTATTCGCTTAGATGCTAAAAACACAATTGCGGCAGAATCGAGGCCCGCACTGAGCAAAGCTCCTGTGTCCTCGGAAAGATTGTAAGCGACTCCCTCATTCAGCAACCTCAGAATTCCAGAGATGCATTCCTCGGCACTTATTTTCTTTTCTCCTGTCCTCAGCACATAATACCTTTCTCTCTGGATTTTTCCGTTCTCCCAGAGAATAATTTCTCCTGGCTTCACAAACTCAACCCTTTCTGCGTCCAGCCCCTGGAAGCACTTTATTTCGGAACCAAAATATAGCTTTCCCTCGCTCAGAGCAAAATACATTGGCTTAACTCCAAAATGGTCTCTGAAAAGAATGAATCTCTCGCCTGCAAAAAACCCGGCAAAACTGCCTGGAATATTCCTCAAACACTTATTCCTCAAAGCCATTGCAAGTTCTTCTGGTTTTGCGGTGCCATCAACACCGCACAAAATGCCAGATTTTTCAAAAAAAGGCGCATCTGCAGATTCATGCCTGCAAATACCCACAACCAGGTTTTTGTCTGAAAAAACCGTCTGTTTTTTTCCCCTGTGGTTAATTTTCTGCAGCATTCCCTTAACTACCTCTTCATCCTGCGAGCCAACAACACCAGTAATGCCTGTCAAGCTTCTCACCCCGTAATCCTTCTAATCCTGTCTCTTTCCGAAACTGGTACCCCTGTTTCAGGGTCAACGGAAACACAGGCACCATTGATTATTCTGGTCACATCCCTGCCAGGAACACATTCTCTTCCCTTTAACTGTGGTGCATCCAGATATCCAAACTTCACTGCCTTTACAATAACATCTGGATTCGTAAGTGAGACTTCGCTCCCATCACCCAGGGTTTTTATTGCATCAAGCAACACAGCTACCTCACTCTTAATCTTCTCCTTTCGCTCCTTGACATTCCTATCAGTGCTAAAGTCGGGTAATCCAAGCAATGCATTTTCTATCGCGCCTCTGGCAATTTTGCAACTCTCTATAACCTCATCTGCAATCGCTGCGTGGTCTCCTTCAGAGAAACCTACAACATGCACTATGTGGGGCTTGAGTGTCATTGCAAAGAAAACAGAGGAAGCCATTTGTCCTTTGGCAACTGCAAAATCTGCTGAAAGGCTTGCAAGTCCAGTGCGTACCATCCTGAAGACTACAAAATTCTCATCAGCAAGCGACTCCACAAGTTCAAGCTTCGCAAGCATCTTTGCCAGATCCATAGCGGGAGAAATTCCAGGTGGTGTGTTAAACATATATTGCATCACATAGTGCTTCACTCCCAGCTTTTTAGCAATATAGCTTGCGATGTAGCCAGTTGCAACCTCAATCACATCAGAACAATACCTCAATGCCCATTGATGGGATTCGTTTACCTCAACTGGGATTCCGTTCTCAGCATGCCACTTAATCACAGCCATATTCTCAACAATTGCTTCTCTCAACCTTCTCTTACTCCTTCCATCCAGTTCGCTATACCAGCAAATCGGAATTGCACCCCAAGCATTATTGATTCTTTCCTTCAACAACTTTGCCCAGTCCATAAGATGTGTGGTTCCACTGTAACAGCGCACAAGTGGAAAATTCCCCTTTCTGCTTGCCTCATAAATTGCACTCAAGTCCTCTGGCTTCCTCAACGGCACACCGCCTGCACCATCATGGGTTTTATCCATTTTTTCTGGTTCAAAGAAAAATTCCTGTGCATTCTGATCTGGGCCAATTGAAAGAATGTCCAGCACCTCCGCTTCAGCAATTTTCCCAGCACCCTCCACAGTTTCCTCAAGTGTGGGTCTTCCAAAATGGTGCCTGATAAGGGGCATGGGATAGCTCTCTGAGATTCGTTCAGCGAGTGTCTGGGCTCTGGGTTTTTTAGCCATACCTTGAGCCACACCTTTAAGAAAGGCAATTATGTCGATCGGGCTTTCTTTTGAAAATACCTTATCAAATGCACCTGATGCTTTTGCCATTTCTGCAACTGAAGGTGTGCCGCCAAAAATGAACATGCATGGTAATTGCATCCTTTCCCTTGCATCCTTAATCTCCCTGAAAATTAGTTCAGCAGATTCTGGTGTGAGACGATAACTCAATGCCACGATATCTGGCTTTTCTCTTTTACAGTAATCAATTATCTTTTCCACAGGGATGCACTGACCAAGAAACTCGGTTTTATAGCCAACCGAGGCAGCAAGTTCAAGAAACCTATGCAAGCCCATCACATGGATGCAGTTTCCAAGCGTGGCACCAACAATTCTCCGCATCTCAATACCTTCCAGTTGTGATGTACATTCTCATCTTTTTCACACTCATGTTTTTAACACCCATCTTTTCCAGTGTTCTCCCCTCCTTCCTGAAATCTGTGCCAAGGAGTTCAGAGGCAAGGGTGATCATTGCACTGATAACAGGTGTCTCAATACCTGTGAGTTTTCCAAATTCCTCCATAGGCACAAGGCTGTATGGCACATCTTCGTAGAGATATCTATGATGAAGGGTTCTTGGTGCTTGGACACCGCGGTAGGCCGGATTTCCAATTATTGCCTCATACAGTGTTCTTCCCGCACTGTCATACGAAAGATAGAGCCATTCCCTTGCGGTGTGGACTCTGATTCCAAGTGCCCTTGCAATCTTCACCCTCTCGTTGTCCATTCCCTCAAGGATTCTGGATGTTGTAGGGCCTACACCTTCTATGTAAAACTCAAAGTCAGATTTCTCATCTTCTATTCTGGAGGCATTGAGTAATGTGATGCCTGGATGAAAAATAGCACCAATGTTATCAAAACTTGTCTCCAGCACATTGCTGGATGGCACAAATTGTGGAAAAATTTTGTTGATTATCCTCAATGCCTCAGGTGTTCTGTAACTCGGGAGTGTCGCACACGCCACTGTGTTTTTAATCTGGAATATGTGGGCTTGTGCTACATCTGTATGCCTGGAAACATAAATCAGTGTTTGAGCTTCGCCCACAATCACATCTGCAGTGCACTTCTTCGCCTTCAAAATGTTTACAAATTCAAGGGCACCACCTGTTCGACCAGGGTTGAGAATAACAATTTGCCCATCTTCAAGAAAAGGGGCACAGTGCTCTGCATAGTAGGCATGACCAGGTGCAGGCACCACAACCATTATCAGATCTACACCTTCCAGACATTCTTTTAGATTGTGCGTTGCGTACACATCTCCAAAGCCCTGTAATACTCCCTGGAGTTCGATTTTTCCGCCCCGCTCCTGAATAGCCCTTATTCTTTCTTCGTTTCTCGTATAAATTCTTGTTTCAAAACCCATCATTGAAATGTGGGCAGCCATTGCAAGCCCACCATGTCCTGCACCAAGCACAGCAACCTTTGGTTTCTCTGCATTAGATTTCCTCCTTCTCTTTCCCTTCATCAACAACACCTTCCTCTACATCATAACCTCATTTTATATAAAACTTCGCAGGAAATCTTGCTTCAGTGGGCCGGGGCGGATTCGAACCGCCGACCTCCACGTTGTAAGCGTGACATCATAACCACTAGACTACCGGCCCGAGGGCAGACGACCAAATACTTGGTTAGATTTATTATTTACTCTCTTCTCCTGTCTTCTCATGCTTTTTCACATTCCCGCACTATCCTTATTTACCTCCTCCCATTATTCATGTTCATGAACCAATCCAAGAAATTAGCTATCGTAGGAGGAGGTGCAGCAGCTCTCTCTGCGGCCATGAATGCAAGGAAAGAAAATCGTGAAATCCAGATTACAATGTTTTCAGACGAAAAAGTGCTTCCTTATTCGCGATGCGGCCTTCCATTTACAATAGATGGTGAAATTGCAGATGCAAAAAACCTCATTACCCAGAAGGATAACTTTTTCAAAATCATTAAGGTGAGTACGAGATTGAGATGTAGAGTAACTAGCATAGACCCAGAGGCAAGAAAAATTATATTTATTGATGAAAGCCAAAAGGAAAATTCTGAGAATTATGATGCACTTATTCTTTGCACAGGTGCGAAACCGGTACTGCCAAAAATTCCCGGTATTGATAAAAAAGGGGTTTTTGCACTTCGAACGATAGAAGATGCAATCAATATAAATGCGAGAGTAAAACAGGCGAAAAGAGCTGTTGTAGTGGGTGCTGGCTTAATAGGACTGGAAACTGCATATGCATTGAAGAAAGCTGGAATTAATGTGTGTGTGATAGAATTACTCGAGAGTGTTCTCAAGCCCATACTCGATGAAGACATGGGAAAACTTGTCAAGGAAAAAATTGAGAAACATGGAATTAAGTTTCATTTAGGCAAGAAGGTTACAGCAGTAGAAGGCGAAGAAAATGTGAGCAAAGTAATAGTGGGAACTGAAGAGTTTCCATGTGACATTCTTGTCTTTGCTACAGGAGTAAAGCCTGATGTAGAACTGGCAAAAAATGCGGGCATTGAGATTGGGGAGACGGGAGGCATAAAAGTTAACGAGAGAATGGAAACAAATAAGAAAGGCATCTATGCGGCCGGAGATTGTGTTGAAACACTGCACAGGGTTACTGGTAAACCAGTGCTATCAATGCTAGGCACCGCAGCGGTAAGACAGGGGAAGGTTGCAGGAGTGAACGCAGCTGGAGGAAATGTGTGCTACCGTGGAACACTGAATGCAACGGTGAGCAAGGTTTTTGATACAGAGATAGGATTTGTGGGGATTACTGAATGGCAAGCAAGAAACATAGGGATGGAAACAATTTCTGTTGCTGTCCCCTGGAAAACACGCGCCGAGTATTTTCCTGGTGCTAGCGAGATCAAACTTAAGCTCGTGTTTCTAAAGGAGAATCTGAGGCTGATAGGGGGAGAAGTTGTTACAAATGAGGGTGCGACTGGCTATGTGAACTTGCTTTCATTGGCAATAGATAAGGGGTTAGGTGCAAGTGATTTAGTACATTTGGACACTTGCTACTCTCCACCAGTTTCTGATGTCTGGAATCCTGTTTGCATAGCTGCAGAACTTGCGTTAAAGAAAGCGTAGAGAAAAGTTTTTAATCTGAAAAAAGGTTAGGCATGAGGGATTGCAATGCCGCGATTATTTGGTACGAACGGAATTCGAGGCGTGGTAAACGCAGACATGAACATTGAGTTAGCATCAGGGATTGGTAGGTCTGTTGGTAGCTTCCTCGGTGGAAGTGGAAAAGTTGTTGTGGGCACTGACACACGAACCTCAAATGAGATGCTGAAGGATGCTCTGATCTCAGGTATACTATCAACAGGCTGTGATACAGTAGATGTGGGAATTGCACCATCTCCTGCAATCCAGTATGCTGTGAAAACTGGCTTCGGAACTTTTGGTGTGATAATCACAGCATCACATAACCCTCCCCAGTTCAACGGAATAAAATGTATTGATGCAGATGGAACAGAGTTGGGGAGAGATAAGGAGGAGGCAATAGAGAAGATTTACTTTGAAAAGAAATTTGTTGCAAAACCCTGGAACGAAATTGGCAAACTTTTGACGAGTAACGGTGCTAACCAGAACTACATAGATGGAATTATAAGCAAATGCGATCTGGAGGCGATAAAAAAAGCAAAGTTGAGTGTTTTATTGGATTGCTCAAACGGGGCCTCAAGTTTTACTTCTCCTTACTTGCTCGAGAAACTTGGGTGCAGAGTAATCTCGCTCAATTCTCATCCTCAGGGTACATTTCCGGGCCATGAGTCCGAGCCAACACCCGATAATTTAAAAGATACAATCAAGATTGCATCCGCATTGGGTGCAGACCTCACAGTGGTGCACGACGGAGATGCAGATAGAACAATATTCATTGATGAAAAAGGGCAGTACATTTATGGGGACAAAAGCTTGGCACTGATGGCGAGGGAAATGGTGAAAGCTAGAAACGGTGGACTTGTTGTTACGCCAGTGGCAACTTCTCTCTGTTTTGAAGATGCAGTTAAACCATATGGAGGCAAAGTGCTGTACACTCGGGTAGGAGCACCAATTGTAGCTAGGGCAATGATAGAGCACAATGCAGTATTTGGTGGAGAGGAAAATGGGGGGATGATATTCCCAGAGTTTCAGTATTGTAGAGATGGAGGTATGGCTGCCGCAAAAATGGTGGAAGTGCTAGCAAAAACAGGCATGAAACTCTCTGAACTCATCGATTCCTTGCCAAAGTATGCTCAAGTGAAGACAAAGGTTGAGTGCCCTGATGCAAAAAAGGAGGTAGCATTAAAAAAGCTCGTGGAATATTACAGAGATGAGAAGGTTGACACTACAGATGGTGTAAAAATTATGTTTGACAAGGCCTGGGTGCTTGTGCGACCTTCTGGCACCGAACCTATTTACAGAGTGTATGCAGAAGCTGAAACCATGGAGAGGGCAAAAAAGTTGAGCGAAGAAAATAAAAAGCTGATTGAGGAAATAATAAAGAGTGTTTAAACCTAATTCGTTTAAATCCTAATTCAAAACAAGAATCAAAATAAAAAATAAGGTAAAAAATTTCTTTTTATTTACCTTAGCCTTGCACCGCATTTCTGACAGATTGTTGCTGTTGTTGGGTTCGGTGTGCCGCAGTACGGGCATGGTGCCATGCCTGGTGCTGCTGGCGGCGGTGGCGGAGGTGCTCCGTAGGCGGGCGGTGGCGGAGGTGGGGGTTGCTGGTATGCGGGTGGTGGCGGCGGAGGTGCTGCTGGCATCTGTGGTTGCTCTGGCTTCCTGACCACAATGTAAATTATCAGACCGATAAGTCCGAGAAGCACTACAATTATCAGCCAGAGTATTCCACTCATGCCTCTCTTCTCTGCGTCCTTGTAAACCCAGATCGCAATGAGGATCCAGATTACCAGCCAGATAATCGGTAGGAAACATAGAGCTCCTGTCATGCATCCAAGATACTCGTATTGTGCGCTCGCATTCATGCTCAGTCCTAGTATCGCTGTAATCCCTGCCAGTCCTGCGATCAAGGCACTTTTCTTTCCGAACATGGTAAACCTCTGTTGCTAGGGATAGCGTTCGGGTATTTAAGATTATGCTACAGTATTGTGAATTTGTATTCCAGGGTAGCACGCGGATTCATAGATGTTGCCGACTTTTTTGAAATACAGTTAATTTAATTTAGGTGGAAGGGATAGAGAGAAAGGATGGAAACACCCTTTGTGGGAAGGGAAAAAGAAATTGCAGTTCTGAAAGAGGTATTTCAGCAAACAATAAAGACGAAAAAAGGGTGCGTGGTCCTAATTTCGGGAGATACTGGTATAGGCAAAACAAGGTTGATTCGGGAATCTTCAAAACTCGCTGAGGGTATGGGTTATGCCATCTTACACAGTCAGTGTCTAGATGAAAAGGCACTTCCTTTTTTGCCAATAATAGAAGCATTTGAAGGATATTTTACGAAAACTACACATGTACCAAAATATTCGCCATTGGGCTTAATTCCCGGCGAAGAGGAGTATTTTGAGCTTACGGACCTTGCGAGAGAAAAAATTAGGATGATGGAGGTAATTAGAGCTAGATTAGGAGAAATTACCGAGATGCAGCCAGTATTGTTCATCCTCGACGATATCCACTGGGCAGATAGCAGCAGCTTAAGCTTATTCATATATCTTGCTAGAAATGTAAATAATCTAAGTATTGTGCTAATGTGTGCATATCCAGATGAGCATTTAAAAACAACTCCAAATTCGTATTTTGAAGAGATACTGTCGCAGATTTTAGCTGCGGAGGGGGTTACTCTCCTCCATCTCAGCCCACTTGTGGAAGAATGCACATCAAAAATTCTTAGTTCAATTTTAGGCACATGGAAAATACCTTTGGAGCTTGTTCAATTTGTTCATGAAAAAACTGGTGGGAATCCCCTTTTTATTGAAGAACTCGGTAGAGCAATAAAGGAACGACAGCTTTTTGATGTTAACACACGGACCTTAACAACCCGGTTAGAAAAGATAGGGTTGCCCACCTCCATGAAGGCAATAATTGAGTTTAGGATAAAATTGCTTAATGAGGAAGAAAGGAAGGTTTTAGGAGCTGCAGCGGTAATTGGCAGAATCTTTGAATATCTGACGTTAAAAGAAGTTCTGAGCATGGAAGAAGGGAAATTGCACCAACTCCTTGAAAAACTTGTGCGTCTGGGTTTTTTCGAAAGAATTCCTGGAAGCCAGGAAACATTTAGATTTTTGCATACTCCTGTTCGTGATATAGTTTACTCAGGACTGACAACTTCAAGAAAGCGCGTTCTTCATAGGCGAGCTGGCGAAATCCTAGAAAAGAGGTACGGAGAGAATGTGAAACTACATGGAGAAATTGGAACACATTATAAAATTGCTGGTGAGATTGAGAAAAGCGTGAAATACCTTATGAGTGTAGCAGAATACTCCCTGAAAAATTTTGCATCTAAGGAATGCCTTATTTACTGCAACCAAATCCTCGAAGTTCTAGAGAGGAATAATGATGACAAGGTAAAACGAAGTGCCCTTAGAAAGGTATATAGAATGCAGGGTGATTGTCATATCCTACTTGGGGAATTAAAAGATGCGATTTTGTACTACGAAGAGGCTTTGAAATACACAGAAAGATGTGAAGAGAGAGCTGAGCTTTACATAAAAATTGGTGAACCGTGCCATGCAATTGGCCATTGCGAGAAGGCACTCAGACTCCTGGAAGATGCAAAGAAGATGATGGAAAGTGTGGGTTCTATAGAGGGCTTGGCATCTGCATTGATGAGTTTGGGGAGGGTTTACCATGAGATGGGCGATTTGGAGATGGCAAAGAATAGGTTCAGGGAGTGCTTAGAGATTTGCCAGAAATTGAGGAATGAGAAGATACTTGGTGATTGCTTTTACAAGATGGGGCGGCTGTACATTGATCTCGGTGAGTTAGACAGTGGTGAAGCATACCTTTACAGGTCGCTTGCAATTAGGGAAAAGTATAATCACAAGAATGGAATTGCTGATGCCTACAATGCCCTAGCGATAATTTCCCATGATATGGGAGAGATAGAGAGAACTCTCCAGTATTATGAGGCTTCTAGAAAAATTTACGAAGAGCTTGGGGACCTCGTGGGCATTACCAGGATTAACAATAATCTTGCAGTTCTTCATGTGCAAAGGGGAGAGATCCAGAAGGCGCTGGCACTCTATCAAAAAAACATAGAAATTTCCCAGAGAACTGGTGACCTTTCTATTATGATGTATGCCTACCGTAACATTGGTTGGGCATACAGTTTTGAGAAGGAATTTAAAAAGGCAATTGAATTTTATGAGAAGGCCTTAGAAATTGCTAGTAAAATTGGAGACAAAAACAATATATCGCAGATTTTGAATAGAATAGCGGAGGCCTATACAAATCTTGAGATACTGGATAAAGCATATTGGTATGCAGAGGAAAGTTTAAAAGTGGCTGAATCTATAGAAAGCAAGGTCAATATCGGGGAAGCAATGTGGTGTTTAGCTGAGGTGCATCTTGCTTCTAGGAACTATGGAGAGGCCGAGAAACTGTTGCTGAAGGTAATAGAGATCTATCGCTCACTACGAAATCCCAGTTATGTGAAAGATGTGGAATTCACTCTTGGGAGGTTGTATGCAGCAATGGGTAGGGCTGAAGAGGCAAAAAAATACTTTAGCAGCACCCTGGAATTTTACAGAAAGATGGGTGCAGTTGGGGTTGTAAAAATTATAGAAGAGGAACTTCAGAAGTTAGATGGGAATGAGGGAGGTAAGAAGAAAAACTGTGATACTGTAGGGACCTGAAGGTGGTTGGAGTAGATCAGAATAGGACTCTTTTTCACACACGGACAAATACATGATTCAGTACACTTCCTTGGCGAATATGACAACCTCCCACACATCACACATAAAAAAAGAATTATATACATCATGCTCCTTGCCCAATTATGAGGAAAAAAACATCGAATCCGCAGAAAAAGAAGGAGACAAAAAAGAATGTTGAAAAGGAAGATGAGGGCGAATTTGAAGCTTTCAGAGAACTGGCAGAGATGGCTGAGGAATTTGGCACAGATATTGACACCATAGGGCAACATTTTGAGAAATTTACAAGATGTGGCATTCTCCAACCGGAAGAAATGGAGACAGACCTTTTTTCTTCAGACTTCAAAAATGCAGTCTACGAGAAAATGAGTGAGGTGGATGGTGGAGAAATTGAAGTGGTCTCTGATGACATTGTGAGTGCAGATGAGATTCGTCTGATGGAAGCAGTTGGTTATGTTACCCTTGAAAAGCTAGTGGACCATGGTTTTCTGGATTTAACTGACGAGGAAAATCTAGAGCAAGAGTTTGAGAAGCTAATGAAGTCAATGCTTTTCCTACTTTATGTGTCTGGTGAGTTTGAGGCAATGCTTGAAAAATGTGTCACAAAGACCAAAGAAAAAGCAGTTAAACAGAAAAAGAAGCCAGAAACAAAAAAATCTGCCAATGGAAAGAAAAAGCAGTAATTCAGAACTGTGAGAGAATGTTTCTTCTAGTAGCGTCAGAACCAGATAGAGCAAGTATGACTATTCGCGATGCAGTCCTTTCCCTTGTTGACTGGGAAGTTCTAGGCGAGCAATTTGACGGTAATCCCGTTTGGAAGCATAAACACCTTTTCTTGGTCACGATGAAAAACCTACACATATATGCAGAGCAGTTTGACATTGCAGTCAGAAATTCTGGACTTGAGTTTGAGAAAATCATTGTTCTTTCAAGGCATAAGAGTGAGACAGGAATTCCTACATTGACAGTACATCCTATCGGGAATTTCTCAAAGGCAGAGTTTGGAGGTCGGGACTTTGATTTTGCTCCTGCAGCACCAGAACTTATGGGCAATGCTCTGCGAAAGCTGTTTTTGCTCGGGGCTGGAATGGACTACAAAATTTCGCTCGAGGTAACACACCATGGTCCATTTGTGGAAACTCCAATAATGTTCATAGAAATAGGGAGTAATGAGGAGAGATGGAGAGACCAGAAAGCTGCAGAGGTTATCGCAAGAACTGTTCTTGCACTGGAAGAGACAAAGTATCCCGTGATTGTGGGATTCGGTGGCGGACATTACGCACCGAGATTTACAGAAATGGTTCACGGAAAAAAGCTCAACTTCGCCCATATGGTGCCAGAATACGCAATACCTACACTTACAACAGAGACACTTGAGAGGGTGCTGTCAAAGCCGAAACCAGATTATGTTTACATTCATGAAAAAGGGTTGAAAAAGGAGAACCTACGAAAAGTTGAAGAATTACTTCGCTCATTTTCTATTCCTTGTTGTTCCAGCAACGACTTTGAACCCATTTAAACTGAGATGGAGGTTGCACAGCATTTTAATACCTCCATCCTATCTTTACTTGGATGCCAAGTCAACTCACACCAAAGCTTTCTTTTCGTAGGGACCTCGGGCTCCTAGAAGCAACAATGATAGGTGTGGGAGCGATGACAGGAGCAAGCATTTTTATTCTAGCAGGGACAGCAATAGAGTTGGCGGGCCCTGCTGCAATTATTGTGATTTTCCTTAATGCCCTTGTTACCTTGCTTACTGCCCTGGGCTATGCAGAAATGGGTGCGAGTTATCCCGAAGCAGGAGGGGGCTACCTTTGGATTAAAAAGAGCTTACCCAAGCCCTTTGATTTTGTTAGTGGCTGGATATCATGGTTTGGCCATACAATCGCTTGCGCATTTTACACAGTGGTCTTTGCAATGGGAATTGACTGGCTCATCACTATTTATGGCGTGGGAATTGATTTTCCGTTTTTCAAACAATTGCTCATCCTCGTTGTGCTAACTGTGTTCACCACAATCAACATTCTGGGCTCAAAAACCACTGGTAGAACAGAAACTATAATCACCCTTTCCCAGATTTCGATAATCATTTTCTTTGTCGTTGCGGGTGTTTTTGCTCTCTTTCGCAATCCCGACGCATGGAGCCATTTCACGCCATTTCTTCCTGATGTAAACGGCATCTTTGTTGCCATGGGCGTCCTCTTCATTGCCTTTGAAGGTTATGAAATAATTGCCCAGTCCGCAGAGGAAGTAAAGAACCCTGAGAAAAACATTCCCAGAGCCATTTTACTTTCGGTAGGAATTGTAATGCTCCTTTATGTTGGGCTCCTTTTTGCACTTCTAGCAATAAGTCCTGTTAATGAAATTGCTGCAATGGGTGAGTTTGCTGTAATTGGTGGGTTCTCGCAAGTACTTCCTAAATACGGTGCTGGCATAATGATTATAGGGTTGTTAATTGGAACAACTGCCACTTTGAATGCCACAATCTATTCCTCAGCAAGGGTTTCGTTCGCAATGGGAAGGGATGGTACATTCCCAAAGCTCTTCGGAAAAGTGCATCCCAAATTACGAACTCCTTACATCTCTACATTGATTTCCGCGTGCCTGATAGGATTCATTGCAATTGTCCTTCCAATTAGGGATATTGTGGCTGCAGCGGACATTATGTTCTTGTTGCTATTCATCCTTACAAATATTTCCTGGATTTTGCTAAGATACGGGGAGCCAAATGTGAAAAAGCCCTTCAGGGTGCCTTTTTTCCCGCTTATTCCAATCCTTGCGATAATATCTATGTTCATCATAGCGGTAATGATATACTCCTTTAGCCAGGTAGCTTGGTATCTCGCAATTATTTGGATTGAGATCGGAGCAATAGTGCATTATTTTGGGGGCGGGCAGAAGAGGGTAGAGGAGAGGGAGGAACGGAGTGTGCTAGGAGAGATGATTAGGATAGACAGGAAAAAATACAGTGTCGTTGTCTGTGTGCCCCCAGAAAACAGGGTGGAGCCGATGGTTCACATGGCCTCCAAAATTGCAAGGAACAACAAGGGAGATGTTCTTCTCTACTCAGTAATTGAGGTTCCAAGGCAAGTTTCAATCAAAAGCATCGGTTACAGAGACGCAGAGGACACCGTAAAGAAGCTTGAAAAGCTAAGGACAATTACTAGAAAGTATGATATCTCATCAGATTACTTTATAGGTGTCTCCCACTCTTTTGTAGATGCCATTGCTGATTTTGCGGAAGAGGTTGAAGCAAACCTTGTGATGCTTGGGTGGAGAGGCAGATTTAAGAAGGGCTTTATTTTAGGAACGCATCTACCAGCGCTCCTAAAGAAAATAAAGACAGATACAATAATCTACAAGCCGCCACGTGGCAAAGTACCAAACAAAGTGACGCTTGTGAATAAACTCGGTTCAGATTTGAGCATTGCCATCAAGATTGCACACTTAGTTGCTAAAGAATACAGTGCAGAAGTGGAAATCTTGAATGTGGTGCCTGAACGAAAACGAATAGATGTAGCAATGGAGATGTTTGCAAGTATAGAGGGTAGTTTCAAACGTGCGTCAATCCCCGTGCGAAGTTCTTATCTGGTGCTCAGTGAAGTCAAGCACAAACTCCAGAGTATAAACACAGGTTTCTTGATAATGAATTCTGATGACATCTGGGATGTAGTTGAATATCTGCTCGGAACAAAAGTTTATTCAATTGAGAAAGCAAAGTTTGGTGTTTTCTTCGTGCACAAGTACAAGGAGGAAGAAAAACTGAGTGGTGAGCAAATTGCAATGATGCACCACTAAGAAAAGTTTGCGAAGTAAAATATAGACCCATCCCTTTTTTGGAGTGATGGAAGTAATATTCCTAGGCACTGGAGGCACTGTGCCAACACCAGAGCGAAATACTGTCTCGGTCGCAGTGAGACGAGGAAACGAAGTTGTGCTCTTTGATTGTTGTGAAGGTTGCCAGAAACAGATAATGAAAAGCACAGTTAGTTTCATGAAGATAAAGAAGATATTTATAACGCACTTTCATGGTGACCATTTTCTTGGATTGCCAGGCCTGTTACAGACTATGGGATTGCTTGGAAGGACTGAGCCACTTGAGATTTATGGGCCGTCTGGGACTGAAGAAACAATTAAGCGCATGCTTGAAACTGGCTACTATGGTCTTGAGTTTGAGGTCAGAACAAAAGAGTTGAGGCCGGGTGAAATTGTAGCAAGTGAGAATTTCAGTGTTAGGGCCATAAAACTAGACCATCAGGTACCAACAAACGGCTACATTTTCATTGAAAAGGAACGCCCAGGCAAATTCTACCCAGAAAAAGCGGAAAAACTTAGGATTCCAAAAAGGTTCTATGGAAAACTGCAGCACGGGGAGAGAATAAAGATAGGTGGAAGAGAGATAGTTCCTGAGATGGTAATGGGACCGCCCAGACTGGGCATTTCTGTGGCTTATTGTACAGATACCACCCCGGATTGGGATTTTGAAATGGTAAGAGATTGCTCATTGCTGATTCACGATGCTACAGGTACTGCAGACCTCGAGGAGAAACTCAACACATTTGGGCATAGCACTGCAAGACAGGCGGCAGAAATTGCAATGAAGTGCAATGCGAGGATGTTGGCATTAATCCATTACAGCCAGAGGTACAAGGATGTGGGACTGTTGGTTGAAGAGGCAAAGGCGATTTTTCAAAATACTCTTGCTCCTCAGGACTTGGAGACACTTGAATTGAAATATGAAGATTAAGTGTTTAGTAAAATTGGAAAAACTTGTTTGAAAATTGTTCTAAGTATCATAACAGCTCTGGCCTCTCTTCTCCTATATAAAACTAATTCGTGAAATCACATTTTACATTTATGAGACGGGGTGCACATATGTCCATGGGAGGTATGCAAAATGAATGGACCAGGTGCACCACCGCCTTGGATACCGGGATACTGATGGAGTATTTAAATATTCCCTATGAAAATTTTTTCTCCTTTCTCCCCATTTTTATTTTTTTTACCAAGAAAGCCAAACAGTAGTTTTGCCTCAGCTGGCATTCTATCGCCGAATTTCCATTCAAGCACCTTAATGCACCATTGGGTCATTCTCACAGCAAAGTTATGGTCAACAGGGTTTTTCAACAAATCAGCAAGTTGTTTAATTGACGCTACCGCTTCCTTCTCTCCATCTACAAAACATAACCTTTGGGCCTCGAGGGTGAACTCCATGTGCCAGTCGTTGATCTCAGTTCTCAACTCTACAGCCTTCAAAAAATACTCCTTTGCTGCTGGATAATCCCCAAGCCCTATCAAACTCCCAGACAGTCCCAGGTATGCTGCAGCCATCAACCTTTTCTCTCCAGCATTTACTGCATGTTTCAATGCCTCTTTGTATTCCTCAACATCCTTACCGTTCTCACCAACAATTCTATAGGCACCTGCTATCGCCAGCTGAAGGAGGGCACGTTCGATGCTTCCATCTGTTAGCAGCATGAGTGTTTTAGCTCTTTCTAAGTATTCCATTGCTTCACCTATTCTCCCTGCAAATAAGCTCACACGGGTTAAACCAACCCAGGCATAGGTCTCTACTACAGGCAGATGTAGCGTCTTGCAAATCTCAATTGTAGTATTGTAATGCTCCATAGCATCAGCAAGGTTGTTCTGATGCTCTGCATGGAGTCCTTCTATGTAATGATATTCAGCAAGTAATTCCTGGTTCTCATGCATTTTGCACATTGTCCTCGCTTTTTCAATAAACTTCCTTGTTTTCTGGATGGTGGCATTCTCACGAACAAGCAGAGCAGCAAGTTTTAAGCAGGCAGCAGGATTATGTTCACTCAATCGTTCATAGATGGGTTCCGCTTTTCGCCACAGTCCCATCGCCTCAAGTACTTCTCCATAGAACAGCAAAATGGGCTGGGAAATGATGTTTCTTTCTCTCAATTTTGCCAGCAGTCCTTCTATGGTTTCTTCGATGGCTGCCAGATTTTGTGAGTTCAAGAGCAAGTATCTGTTTCTAACAATGAAATCCTCAATTTCTTTTAAGTTAGAGGATGAGACCATATGGTAGAGCGCAAGTGGCAGTTTTTCCCTGCGGCCCGTGCGTTCATAGTATTTTCCGATTCTGATGTGGAACTCTGCTTTTTTCTGTTCTGGCATTTTACTTTTGATTACAGACGCCACAAATTCGTTGACCGCGTACCTTCCTGCAATATCCTTCTTCAACAGAAAAATCTCGTGAAGATTGTCTATCAAATCATAGTCAATTTCCGACTCTTTTCCGATGACAGTGAATACAGCTTCTGGCTCAAATGGGACGTTGAAGAGCGACCCCGCTTCTAGCACAGTTTTTCCAACCTCTCCCAACTTCCCAATTATCTGTTCGACAAGGTAATCACGTGTCAACTCTGGCCTAGATATATCACCAGGCGTGGCGATTTCGAGGAGCGCAGGTAATCCATGTGTCAATTCATAGAGCTTCTTTGCATCTTCTTGTGAAAACCCCTTATTCACCAGCATTTTCGCAGCATCTGGATATTTAAGAGGCTCAAGTTCAATCAGAACCACTTTGCCTTGACCAATTGTAAGTGGGTTCACCGCAACTCTTTTGCTGGAAGCAATCATCAATTTCATTCCATCATCAAGTGAAATGAGAGCATCCGCAAGTTGCAGCAAAAACGCCTTCAATGGTGCCTCCGCCTCCTCAAAATTGTCCACTGCAACAACAATTTTCAGTTTTTTAGCGTTCTCTATTACCTCCGCTTTCAACTTTTCAAGGTCCCATACATCAGGTAGGCGCGCGGCTATTCTTTTATCATTTAGGAATTTGTAGAACTGCTGGAAAAACATTTGAAGGGTTGCGGAATAATGTCTTTTTACCTCAAAAATAAAACACCGTTTCTGGTAGCCCGCAATTGCACGTCTTAAAATGCTGGTTTTTCCCGTGCCCTCTATTCCATTGATAATGCAGATTCTTGCTGCATCGTTTTCAAACTGAGATAAGATATTCAGTTCTTTCTCACGTCCATAAAGTGGTAGGTTGAAGTATTTTGGCATGGTAAGGGCCACACTCGCATGGAATCTCGCCCTCTCTAGATGGATTTTATCATCTCTTGCGGAGACCAAGATGTCAAGAATCTTTAGTCCTGTTTTCTCAGCAAGCTCTGGGATTGTTGCAGTACCTTCCTCGTTTTGATCAATGTAGAAAAAACGGGTTTTTCCGATTATTGTTTCAAAATCCTTGCCTGCAATTGCACCCTTTTCAGTCACTCTATAGACATATTTTTTTAGTTTTTCACCTGGCACATGCAGTTTTCGTCGTTCCACAAGTCCTGCATCTAGCAACTCCTTAAGTGATGTACTGACATGGTTGAGGTTGAGACCTAGATTTCTTGCGATTGCTTCTGGTGTAGTGTCTCTCAAAGATACAATGCCCTCTGTATACTCAAATTTACCAAACTTCAGAAGATAGTAGAGAACCACCATTCTACGGTTGATCAGAAGCTTATGCATCTAAAACCTAGATTGAAGTAAAGGTATATAAAATTTCAACCTGTGCATTAGCCATAGATTTTTAGGATAATTTCAAACCGTGAAATCACGATTTAAATATATATACTAAGAAAACCTATTTTCAAATTGGTGATAGGAAATGAGCATTATGTTAATCATTGAAAAAAAACCAAAAGAGGGATTCAGAAAAATCGCTGAACAAGGAAGTGGGCTCTGTATCTCCCGTTTCCATCCAGTTTATCTCAGGGAAAGATACAATATGGATAATGTTGAATTACACTGGCTCTCCGAGTTAGAGGGAGAAAACACGATTAGGCCAGATGAACTAGAAAAAGTTCTAAACATAGTGTCTAGATTTGCAAAGCGACATAACGATGCAAAGGTGCTATTTGATGGCATAGAGTACCTACTCCTTTACAATGGATGCCAGAACATTTCTGAGTTTCTAAAGAAACTCGAGCAATTAAGTTCGAACATGCACTTCACAGTCATGATCCATCTAGACCCAGATGTTTTGGGTGCAAGTGTGGAACTCTATGAGATTTTTGCGCCCTATTTCACTCCTCAACAAGAGGAAGCACTTCGCCAAACCTTTCAAGTAGAGCCAAATCCCGTGGTTCAAACAGTGGTAGACAGATGAGGAAAATTAGAATCGCTTGCTTTCCAGAAATGGCATCAAATAAGCGCTCTGCAAACCTCAGGACCTCCTTTTTTTCATTGTAGAGGAAGAGATAGTCAAGACAATCAAAGAGCACAAAGAAGTTCCTAGGGTTTGTTTCATATACTATCCTAACCAAGTAATCTAAACTTTTTGGGGAAAAAATATTGGGTTTTTTCACAGTCGTGCTAAAGAAATAAAGGGTTGAATTTTCGGGGTATTTTGTTTTTGCTACTTCCTCTTTCTCTCGGGTAAAAATCACAGGGACAAAACCCTTCTCCGCAAGTTTATTGGCCAGGAAAAAATGGATTGTTCCATCTATTCTTTCAGTATGAAGAAAATATTTTATGCCAAGGTAAAAATCGACAACATCATCGTTAATCTTCACCTGGATTTTTTTTTCTTCTGAAATTTTGTCACCCATGGAAAAATCACCACATTCTTTCAGCATGTAACCTATATAACACAGACAGCACTTAAAACTTTTTATATCTGCTCCCGTAAATTATTTATCAGCAATTTCTTTATTCCTTTCATGGCAGCAACACATTTAGAATTGATAAGGAAGGGCAAGGTAAAGGAGGTATATGCGATTGATGAGGACTGCCTGTTATTCGTCTTTACCGACCAAATTTCAGTTTTTGACAAGATTATTCCTACAATGATTCCCCAGAAAGGAGAGACACTTTGCAGAACAAGTGTGCACTGGTTTAGAGAGGCAGAGAAACACGGCATCAAGAGCCACTTTATAGAACTGCGGAGTAATAGAGAGTTTTTAGGCAGACGGCTTAGGATTCTCTCCAAAGTAAAACCGGGAGAAAAGAACTATCTTATCCCTCTTGAGTTCATTGTAAGATATTACGTTGCTGGCTCTCTGCTCGATAGAATTAAGAAAGGAGAAATCAAGCTGGAGACAATTGGCGTTACAAAGAAGAACATTGAATATGGCACCAAACTCCCAGAACCTTTCTTTGAGATGACGACAAAGTTTGAAGCGCACGATAGGCCTGTAGACATGCATGAAGCAATGGAAATCTCAGGACTCGGGAAAAAGGAACTAGAGGAAATAAAGGAGAAAATTCTCAAAATTGATGAAATTATTGCAAAGAATGCCAGAGCAGGCGGGCTCATCCATGTGGATGGAAAAAAAGAGTTTGGTGTGGATAGTGAGGGTGAAATAATTGTCGTAGACACTTTCGGCACTGCCGACGAGGACAGATTCTGGGATGCAAAGGAGTATGAAAACGGAAAATTTGTGGAGTTGAGTAAGGAATTCGTGCGACAGTACTATCGAAAAATTGGCTACTACGATGAGTTGATGAAGGCAAGAGAGTTGCATCAGAAAGAACCCGAGATTCCCGGCTTACCAGCTGATGTTGTGCAGCAGGTGCGAAACCTTTATATCCAGATGTTTGAAAAGCTTACCGGAGAAAAGTTCTGATTTCTATGGAAAGTCATACAGTGCTCGGTGTGAGAATAGACAATGTGACCATGGAACATATGTTTAGGGAAATAAAGCAGGCAATTGAAGAAAATAGAAAATTGATAATCACACCGGTGAACATAAGAGTTGTGATGGAAGCACAGAAGGACAGGGAACTTTTTGAAATGCTCAAGCAATCAGACATAAACACACCAGATAGCAAACAGATTTGTTATCTTGTAAAGCTGCGAAAATTTGAATTTGTGGAAAGAGTTACTGGTGCAGACCTTTTTGCTAATTTTCCTGCATTTGCAGCAGAGCATGGGATCAAAATTGGCATCTTTGGTGGTTTTGGAAGTGCGGAGAAAGCAAAAACCCGAATTCAGAAAGAGACAGGAGCAAAAGTCGTTTTCACATACTCTCCAATGCCAGAGGAAGTTGCCAACACATCAGAAAAAATTATAGAGCAAATTAATTCTGCCTCACCCAATGTGCTCTTTGTGGCTCTTGGATGCCCGAAACAGGAACTCTGGATTTGGAAAAATTACAGGAAACTTTCGGTAAATGTTCTTGTTTCAATTGGTGCAGGGCTTGATTTTTATGCAGGAATGCAGAAAAGAGCACCAGTGTGGATGCAGAAAACGGGTATAGAATGGATGGGCCGCCTCTTTGGAAATCCCGGCAAGATGGCTCAAAGATATTTGGCAGAGCTCAAATTTTACTATGAATTTTTGAGGGAGACGGTGAGAGAGAAGAGGTAGGGTTTTCGCGGAACCTCTCGAGCACAATCTCATAATTTCTTTCTGAAAATTCCCGTTCCACAATCTCCCTGTTTCTCCTTCCGAGCACCAATCTTTTCTCCGCTGGCATCTCCATAACTTTCCGAATTGCAAGGGCAAGGGCATCAGCGTCATTTTCTGGGACAATAATTTCATCAAGCACATTTGGAATGTCCGCATGGTCAGTTGCTATCACTGGCTTCTCAAATGCCATTGCTTCAGTCATTGCCACAGGTAGCCCCTCCTTATCTCCAGAAGGGTCTGTGATTGAGGGCTGGCAGTAAAGGTCGCAGTTCTGGTAGAGCGGGAGAAGATTTTCCACACTCAAGCTACCGAAAAAAACCACATTTTTTGCAATCCCGAGTTTTTCCGCAAGCTGTTCTAGTTTTCTACGCTCAACGCCATCTCCAACAATCCAGAGCACAATGTCAGCCCTCTCATTTATCTTTGAGACAGCCCTTATAAGCACATGAATCCCTTTGCGGTAAACGAGCCGAGCTACAACAAGAATTTTGAATTTGTTTCCTGCTGATGCTATGGCTGCATTCACTTTTTGCAGAGGTGCGGTGTACTTTCTTGCATTTGAATATTTTTCCAGATCAACTACAGTTCTTGCAAGAACGATCTTTTCTGGTGGAACTTCAAACTCATTCTGGAGCATCTTAGCAAACAGCAAATTGGTTGCCACCACGAAATCAATCTCTTTGTAAATCTGCTTTATCAACGCCCTGTTCTTTGGGATATAAACATCGTAGCCATAGACCGAACAGGAGAGTTTTCTACCGAGAATCTGTTTGCAGTAATAACCAATGACCAGCTTGTGGTCTGCAAAGAAAGCATGAATTCTTTCGCAATCGTGCATTTTCTCTGCAAATTCCCAGGCAATCATGAACTCAAAGAGTGTTCTGGTTCGCAGAGCCGTGGGCAAGAGGGAAATGTAGCGAGCAGGATTTTTCAGAAATGCTGGAAGTTGAGCAAGGAGCGTTTTAAGAGGGTGCATGTAGTGCTGCGTCCAATCTGGCGGAGGCATGTATGTTCCCTTTCGTTTCATCACAAAGAAAACCCTGCCGTTCACCCCATGATCCAGATAATAGTTGATTTCGTTCAGGAGGAATAGAGGGATGCCTCTGTCCAGTGATGTGATAAAAGCAATCTTCATTCAGAGTTAAACAATCTTCTTTCTAATTAAGTTTTTCCTCGTAAGAATAACTAAAACAACAAGTGTAAAAACCCAGAGAGATAGTGCCTGCCCTGTCTCACCCCACAAAAAATTCTCAGTTTGTGGAACCACTGTGACCACGATCCATGTGATGTTTGTATTACCTGCTGTATCGGTCACCCTTGCATAAATTGTGTTGTTTCCAGCGGTAAGGGTGATGCTCCCGCTCCATGAAAATGTGCCATTGCAGAGAACCCATGTTGTCCCATCTCTGCTTATCTCTACCTTCTGGATGCCAATGTTATCCCAAGCGGTTCCATAGACAGTGATTATGCTTGTTGAAATCTGGCTTTGGTTCGCTGGAGAGGTTATGGTTATTGTGGGCTTCACCGAGTCCGCAGAGACCAAAGCTGTAAGGTAAGCCGTGTAGAAAATCGAGGTGAGATTTTCAACAGCAGCATGGATATGCTGCACTGTCATATCCCAGAGTATAGAATCATAGCCCCGCATCCCGTTGTAGGTGATACCCGTATTGTACTGCGATGTGAAGCGGTTGAGCATGTAAACATAGGTGGAGCCGAGAGCATAATTGCTTCCATCCGTATCTGTAAATGCGGTTGTGGTTCCATCGTGTGCATTCACCCACTTTGCCAGATTTACGGTTAAGGCGGAAACATCAGACACATTTTTTATTGTGTAGCTCTGGCTGTTGAGGGTGGAAATGAGTGCGGAGATTCCTGCGGTGCCCCAATCAGCGGATTCATAGTAACCGTGGTAAGTCTCGCCATCGGGGTCGTAAGAGGGGTGGGAATGGTCCTTCAGTGTATGTTCAGTGTGTCCATACTGTGTGATGTCTGAAAAGTAATGGGTGAGTAAGCCAGCATAGTAAGCTGCATAATGCTCCTCCTTGCTCCATTTCTGGCTCCCGTTTTTGATGTAGGCAGTAAGATAGGAGACAAGGTTCTGGTATAGCTGTGCTACTCTCCCTGGAGCACCTTGACTTCCACCCACATGCACATAATACAGATGATTGTCCCAGTCCTGGATGGCAGCGTCTGGGTCGTCTGTGTAAGCGAGATAATTGTCGTGGCTATTTGGAGAATTTGTACTCTGGCTGAAAGAACTCTGAAAATCTCCACCGTTTTGAATGTACCAGTTGGTTATCCATTCAGCCATTGTGGCATTGTAGTTTTTCAGGTTTTTGTAAGCCATGTCTGCAATCACATCGTGCACACCATAATAAGGGTAGGTGGGGTTTGAACCAGAGCCATTGCCCCATGCTGCGGCAAGATTTGAAAATCCCTGGCACAGCATGATGAGAAGAACAGCGAGTATGTACAGCAACCTTAGTTTCACAGGAAAAGGAAGTGCTGGCATCTATTTAAGTGTTTGGGAAATGGAAAATTCACTACCTCACTATCTCAAAACTTCTGTATTTTTGCTCTGTCGTTTCCTCAATCTTTACTTCATAGTCCTCAACTTCTGCATGGGGCTGATGATGGGCACACCATTCAATGCACTCCATCACTTTTTCTCTTTCTCCCTCAAACTCCGCATAGACACTTCCATCTGGTTCATTTCTCACGATTCCTGTCAGTCCAAGCTCCCTCGCTTTCATTCTCGTGTAATACCGAAAATTCACCCCTTGCACAAGTCCGAAAAATCTTACAATGGCTCTAACTGGCAAGCTCTCACCTCCAGAACTTTGCAGCATAGGGTTTTCTGAGCACATCAAGTTTGTTTGTGTAAATATCTGGCAAGCTTTCGAATCCGTATTTGAGCATTGCGAGGCGCTCCAAACCGAGGCCCCAGGCGAGCACTCTCTTCTTGACCCCAAAGGGTAGGGTGACTTCTGGCCTGAAAATCCCTGCACCACCTAGCTCTAAAGTTCTCCCATTCACAACAGTGTAAACCTCTAAGCTTGGTTCTGTAAATGGAAAATAGGAGGGATGAAATCTGACATTTGAGAACCCAATGCGTTTGTAGAACTCCCTCAGAACTCCAATCAGCATTGCGAGTGAGGCCTTCTCTTCCACAATAATTCCCTCTATCTGCATGAACTCTGGTAAATGAGTGGCATCCACATTCTCATTTCTAAACACCCTTGCGATTGAGAAAACCTTAGCATCTTCATCTGGATGCTCTGCAAGATACCTGATTGTGTTTACTGTCGTGTGCGTCCTGAGCAGTGCCTTCTCAGCCTCATCCCTGCTCCAGCAATAGCCCCAACCCTCAGAGCCAGTATTTCCACCATTTTCATGCACTTGCTTCACTGCCTCAAGCCATTTCTCTGCACTCACCCCTATTTTTTCAGGGAGAGCGAGATAAAAAGTGTCTTGCATATCCCTTGCAGGATGGTCTTGGGGCACAAAAAGGGCGTCCATGTTCCAGAACGCATTCTGCACAACACCATAGTCAATTTCTGTGAAACCCATGCTTAAAAAGATTTTCCTCACTTGATTCGCAATCTGGTTCAGAGGATGCACTCTTCCTCCGAAAACCTTCGGGACGAACCTGGTCACATCATACTTCCTCAGCTTTACCTCTCTCCATTTTCCTGTCTGGATTATTTCAGGCGTTAACTGGGAAACTTCCTCCTCGATTTCAGAAATTCCAGAGGCGACAGAAATACCTTTCTCGGTGATCTTCACCTTTCTCAGAGCCCTCTCCTTCACCACCAGCACATTCTTTCGTTTGAGAAAATAAGCTAAGAGAGATCTGTCAAGTTCCGTTTCAGGTTTTGGTTCACTCAGCGTCTTTAAAAACTCCTCTCTTTCTCTCAGCTTCGCCTCAATTTTTTCCGGTTCTGAAATCTTTATTGTCCCTGCATCAACAACGACGCCAATATTCTTGAGATGCATTAACGCAATTCCGAAACTCTCTCCCAGCAACTCTTTTGCCTCAGCCATTCCGAGCTCTCCCTTTACCTTGCACATCTCGAAAAGTTTCCTTTCTGGTAATCCTGCATCCAAATATTTTCTTCCCTCCTCACCCAGAGCAACAGTTCTAACTACACTTTCACTGATATCCACAAGATCTCGTGTCTTCAGCCAGGAGGCAGCATTCATCACTTCCTGGATTGTTGTGAAATTTTTTCCATCAATTAATGCGTCAACCTCAACACCTGAACTATTATCTGAGTTGCGGAGTGCAACAAGCAACTTTTTCTCAAGGGTGCTTAGCTCCTCCAACTTTCACACCACCTGATGTAGCTCTTTACCTACATGCTCCTTTCTTCCCTGAATTGAAGCTTCAGGCCCCTCCTGTCCAGCTCGTCAACAAAAGCATCTGGATTAACTGCGACTTCATTTGTATAGACACCAGTCCGAACTTTGCCTTCAGCAATCATTTTAGCAACCACACTCGCAGGGTAGGCAGTGGTGCGCATCATTGCAGTATGCCCGGTTTTTTCATCCTGATAATCAACCAGTTCATAAACCATGGTTTTTTTGCTGCCCTGAGAAACACCTTTTGCAGTTACCCGGAGTAGCACAAGGTCTTTGCTCTTTGGCAAATTGGTTTCAAGCAATTTCGCAAACAGGTTTCTGGGCACGACCTTCTTTCCATCAACGACCACCGGCTCTTTTGAAGCAAGCCCAAGTGCAAACAAGAGTTTGATTTTTTCGCAGTGGCCAGCATACCTTATCGTTTTGTAATCCAGATTCTTCACCTTCCCTTGAAATGTAAATGGAAGTGTTGAGGAACCACCCGAGGTGTTGAATGCCTCAAGTTCTGGAAAACCTTTGAATTCCAGTTTTTCAAGGTCCTCCAGCGGCTCTCTGTAATGGATTTTGCCGTCTCTGAGTACAATGCACTTTTCATAATACTCATTAATCAAGCCATGGGCTGAGAACACAAGCGAGTAGTTGAGCGGTGGCTTCGGGTTCTGTGGAAGTCCACCCACACGCAATTTTACCTCCTCTGCTAAATCCAGCATTGAAATCAATTTTGCAGCGAGAACATTCACCATACCGGGTGCAAGACCACAATCTGGAATTATTGTCACATTCTTTGCTTTTGCCTTTTCATTCAATGCCAGTTGCTGCTGCACCACATCAATGTTTCCTCCCAAGTCGCATAAACTTTTACCCATAGAAATTGCAATTTTTGTGAGTTTCAGGTTATAAAAGTAAGGCACGGCGCTTAAAACAACATCCGCTTTCTTGAATGCACGCTTTACACTCTCGGTATTTTCCACATTTGCGACCAGTGGTTCAGCACCTGTTTTCTGGCTCACTGTTTTAACCCGCTCTTTATCAACATCGCAGACAAACACTTTATCCAGATTCCCGTGTTTCACCAAGTCATAGGCAGCTGCAGAGCCCATCATTCCTGCACCAAGGACAAGGACTTTCATGGAGAGGAGAAATAATTGGCGGTAGATAATAGTTGCTTCTTGAATACCCTCGCCTGTGTCTGGGAAACCGTTAAGAGGATAATAAAAATTCTTATACGGAAGAAGAGTATATGGGTCTTAAGGTTCTGGCTCATGAAACAATGTTAGGAGCATGCTAGAGGACCTGTATAATTTCATGAACTGGTTGTGGTCAAGAAGAAAATATCGGGGGAAAAGTCATGAAAGACGAATTGCCGAAAAATCCAGACAAAATGCAGATAAGATGCCCATGTGGTAGAGAGATAACATCGGAGTGTGTTGGTGGCCAGTACCCAGAAGAATATCGGAGTAAGTGTGCCTGCGGACGGGAATGGGTTTTGACAGAAATATCTGAGATAATGGCAGAGATAAACGACTCTTAGAGAGTATGGCAAGAGGCCCAAAAACGGTTTTCCGTGAATAAACACCCTACTTCCTCTCCTCTCTCCAGCCCCAGAGCACAATATCGCCCACATTTGTTCTTGTGTTTTTTGCGACCACATAGTCGCCAGTTTTCTCAAAGAAAGCCATTGAGTTGTTCTCTGACAGAAACTCGTCAATCATCAGTCCTTGCGTCCTCGCCTTCTCAATGGTATTTACATCACCTAAAGCTCCAGCCCAGCTGGTAGTGCCGTCCTTGCCATCAGTTGCGAAGGAAAGCATCAACCCTTCCTTCACATTCAGCTTTTTCAGAAATCCCAGCACAACCTCGAGGTTTCTCCCGCCTTTCCCTTTTCCACTCACTCTAACATAGGTTTCGCCCACTGCAACATACAATCTCTTCTTTACCTTGCCTGCTTCGTAATTCAAAATTTCAGCAAACAATTTTCCTGCCTCTCTTGCCTCTGCATCCAGTGCGGGCGTTAGCACCTTAACATCGTAACCCAGTTCTTCAGCTCTCTGCACACATGCAGCGAGAGCGGTCTCCATATCTCCGATGACAAAATTCCGCACATTCCTGAATTTCGGATGTGAGGACTTTGGAGTTTCTTCTGCATCCAGCAGCGCCTTTTTAGCCCTTTCACTCATCATCTCAAGAATTTTATACTTTTTCAAAATTCGCAAGGCATCTTCCTTTGTGCTCCAGTCAGGCACCGTGGGACCAGAACCAACATCACCAACACACCCTTCAGGCACATCCGAGAGAACGAGCCCTATCACCATTGCCTCTGTATGCAATGCAGCCCTGCCTCCCTTTACACCTGAAAGATGCTTTCTAACTGTGTTCAACTCCTTTATGTTTGCACCACTGAGAATCAACTGCTTTATCACAGCATTCTTTTCCTCAAGAGCCAAACCCTCGATTGGTTTCACAAGCATCGCGCTAGCACCACCAGAGACCAAGAAAACCACAAAATCCTCTTTCTTTGCCTCCCTTAGAACATCTAGTACCTTTTCAGTGTTTCTTAGATTTTGTTCACTGGCTAAAGGATGGTCTGACTTGAGGAATTTAACACCCTCATGTTCTCCTTCCTCGGGGCAGAGCACACAGCCAGCACACTCCTCAATTTCATCAGCACAGGCAGCAGCCATCAGATGTGCAACCTTACCAGCACCCACTACAAAAACCCTGCCTTTTTTTCTGAAAATGTTATTTGCGACTTTCAGGTGTTCGCCATCAAAACTCAGCTTTTTTCGCACGAGCATGTAAGCATCAACACTGGCAACTCCCGCCTTTACAACGCTCAAAAAATCTTTTCTGGCTAAACCATTCTGCTTCACACTACACAAAGCATCCTCATTCACTATCTCCATGTGACAACCACCTCATCTGTTCTGAATCTTTGTCGAATCTGGGTTTCTTTGATTTCCTGTCTCACACCTGAATTGTACATTAAGATGCCAAGGTATGCAATCATCGCTCCATTATCAACACAAAGCTCTGGCTTTGGAATAAACATTTTAGCACCTCTCTCCTCAGCCATTTTTTTCACCATTTCCTGCAACCTCTTATTTCTTGCCACACCACCACCAAGCAATACCTCCTCCTTGCCCACATGTGCCATTGCCCGCTCTGTCACTTCCACAAGCATTGCAAAAGCATACTCCTGCACAGAATAGCACAGGTCCTCAACTCCCACTCCCTTTTTCAACAAGGAAATGGCTGCAGTGAGCATGCCCGAGAAGGAAACATCCATTCCTTTCACAGAATACGGTAGTTCGAGGAGATTCTTCCCTTTCGTTGCCATCGCCTCGATTTTTGGTCCACCAGGAAATGGAAATCCGAGTTCCCTTGCCAGTTTATCAATAAAATTGCCTATGCCTGTATCCAGCGTCTCGCCAAACACTCTATAGCGAGAACTTGCAAATGCAATCACCTGGGTGTTTCCACCAGAAACATAGAGCAGCACAGGGTCTTTGCAGTCAGTTGTGCCTCTCCCGATTTCCAGATGGGCGATGCAGTGGTTGACACCGATTATTGGTTTGTTGTTGGAAAGAGAAAGGGCTCTAGCCACAGTTGCACCTGTGCGAAGACATGGTCCTAGCCCTGGCCCTTGCGAGAAGGCTATGAGGTCAATCTCGTTCAACGAAATCTTTGCCTCTGCAAGAGTTGCCTTTATAGTGTCAATCGCAACCTCACAATGATGATTTGCTGCCTCTCTTGGATGGATACCACCAGATGGAGGAGAGTACACCCTTATCTGGTTTCCAATCACACCGGCCTTTTCATTCACAATGCCTACGCCGAATGTGTGGGCTGTGCTTTCTATTCCGAGACAGAGCATCAGTACACAAAAACACCAAATGGAAATAACCTTTTCTACATGCGAGAGAATAGGCGAAGGTAAACTTATATGGAATGTGGTATTTGGTGCTGCAATGCAAAAGGTCCTGCGAATTCCAATAGGCTGCAAGTCACTGGATGAGATGCTTTCAGGTGGCATTGAAACAGATACCATAACTGAGATTTTTGGTGAAGCAGGTAGCGGGAAAACTAACATCTGCCTAATGCTTGCCAAAAATGTGGTCCTTTCTGGTAAAAGGGTGATGTATATTGATACTGAGGGGATTTCTGCCGAACGATTAGAACAGATTTGCGGAAAGGATACAGAAAAAATCGTAAGGGAGATTCTTATCGCAAGGTGTTATTCGCTTGAAGAACAGCAGGCAATGGTGGAGGAGGCAGCTAAGAAGGCGAAAAAGGAGAATGTCGGTCTTGTTATTTTAGATTCAGGCACTGTTTTCTACAGAATCAACATTGGGATGGAGGAGGAGGCAGGTGAAAGACAATCGTTAGCCGGCATGATTAATGCGCTCTCAAAACTCGCAAGAGTAGAAAAAATCCCAGTCGTGATAACAAATCAGGTTTACATGGATGTGAAGAAAGGAAGCTTTGAACCCATAGGCGGTGCAATGCTCCAGCATAATGCCAAAATCATTATACGGCTTGAGAAACTTGCAGAAGGGAAAAGGAGGGCTGTGCTTCTAAAACACCGTTCATTGGCAGAAGGAAGAGAAGCTTTGTTTACAATCACACAGAACGGGTTAGAATAAAAAACACCACAAAAAACAACAAAAACAAAAAAGGGAAAAAAGTTTTGGTGCTTATATGCTCTTGACCTCAATGTAGATTGTTCCTTGGAATGTACCAGTCGGCATGCTTTCATCGATGGTTATCTGTACCCAGACAAAATTTGCACCTGAGCTGCCATCTGTACCTAGATTTGTAGCATCTGTTACAGCACCTGGTATCCACACACCATTTGAGCTAGACCATGATGCCTCTGTCCATTCACCAGTATTTGGTGGCCATGACGCTTTAGTAGCATACTTGAGGTTATTGCTTCCGCTTGTGTCATATGTCCCTGTACCATTCGCAAGCACATATCCTCCAGAAGTATAATCATATGCCGTGCCCTTGTCATGATATATTATCCCATCTGCAGGTGTAGTAAACACGTTTGTGTTCATAGTCTTATGCAGTGCGATAACTAGTTTATTTTGTCCGCTGGTCACTGTAACATCTATCCTTGTTATTCTCAGTTTCACATTCGCTTCAGCGTTTACAATTGCAAATGCGGCCGTGTAAGTTTTGTTAAATCCTTGTGCAAATGTTCCTAGAGATACAGTATATGTCCCAGTAGCACCATCGAGGATATATCCACCTCCAACTACTGCCCCGTCACCAGCCATCAGCTGGATGAGAGAGGTAGGCGTGCTTATATTCGCAGATACTGAGACACCCAGTTTCGCATACTGTGTCGCTGCTAAACCCATCACCGTCGATGCCAGCACAAGCACCACAAGTGCTTTTTTCCATATTTGCATTTTTTTACCTCCTTTTCCCATGAAGGAAACCTGTATAACCATATGGATGAGGAGATATATATACATTTCCGCAGCAACAGTTTAGACATTAATATTTACCAGTAATTAGAAGTGCATCTTTTTTTTATCATTATAAAATCATAAAAAAATCTCAGACCTGCAAAAATTGCGATAATGTAATAGAATATTTAATTTACGAACACAACAACAAACGATATAGGGTAGCGCGAGTATCCACCACTATCAGTATCTCCGAAAGATACTGGCTAAAATTTAAAAATTGATGCCAGTATGCAAAGCTCCTGATACATTTTTCTTATAAATTTTCAAACGGGTCATTCAAAATTCCACCGATGCACCGAAAGTGTTAAATATTTAAGATATCTTATAGATATCTCATGAAACGAATACCTATAACACCCGCAACTGAACTGACTATCAGGAACATACGGGGATTCTATATTCGTAAGGTGACGCCTTTCGGCACCAGCGCCAAGTGGGCAGATCTATATAGAGAAGGAGGTGAGATTCAAGGAATTTCTTCTCGCTCTCTATGAAGTAAGAGAGTGAAATGAAAATACACTGGGAAAGGGTTGATGGCCACTTCTATGGCACAGGAGCCATAGGGGTGTAGGCCGGGAAAAAATCAGTAGGTTTCCCTGTAGTATGTCCACATCAATTCCCTTTCTAATGGTTTTTTGGGTAGTAGTGAGTATCTAGCTTTTCCAACTTCTTCGGAGATACTGCTATACACAAAAAATTTAATACTTGAACATTATACAAAGTAACGGGATTAACATGGTAGACATAAGAGAAAAGGTTGAGGAAGATAGAGGGATTCTGAAGAAAATCCAACTTCTGATACCTGGCTACGCAGGATATCGAAGGAGGGAAGACATACGAATTGCAGATAACCTTCTGCGCATCCAGCTCGCAGATAAGTTGAAGCAAGCAAGACAGGATGTGGAGGGTTGCAGAAGAGTGCTTGTGGAAAACTATGAAACCAAGCATCTAGAAAAGATTGGCAGTTTAAGTGCACAGTTCCAAAAGATAGAGGGAGATTTAAGGCATGCAGAACAGGGCTACTCTGGAATTTCTCCAGCACTTCAAATAAAGGAGGAAGAATTGAACAAGCTCTATGAATTTGACTATTCCATGGTGACTTTGATAGAGGGAATTAGGGAGGAGGTAAATGCGCTAAAGACAGTGGTAAACACACAACCAGAAAAGATTCCCGAGAACGTATCAAAAATCAGGCAGATGCTTGACAATTTTGACCAAACCTTCAAACGGAGGATCAAGTTCATAACTGGGACGGAGGTGTGAAAATGGTTTTTCTGTTCGGTGGAAACAAAAGAAGTGATGTGACTGCAACAAATAAAGAGGGTTTAGTTGGGGCAATGACAATTGCCTGGGATGATGTTTACAAACGTAATGTTATAATGTGGAAGGTGCCACGAAACATAAGGATGAACGACAACATTGTTGTCCGTGAAGATGAAATTGCCGTATTTTACAGAGATGGCAAAGTTCTCGCATACATAGATAGGCCTGACAGGTATGCCTTAACAAGCCAGAATGCTCCGATTCTTGGCGGCTTGATTCAAGCATTGTCTGGGGTAAAACAACAGGCGGAAGTTTTTTATATCCAGAAAAAGGTTTTTGATGGCAAATTTGGAAGCAAACAACCATACCAGTTTAGAGATAAGGAATTTGGCTTCGTTAACCTAAGGGTCTTTGGTGAGTTCAGATACAGAGTGAACGACCCTGCAAACTTCATAAATCAGTTTGTGGGCACGCTCAACTACCAGACGAGTGCTGAGGTTGAAGAGAGAATCAAGGAGCAGATGGTTGTGCTGGTTTACGATGCTCTTGGACATCTGAAGGAGAAGGGAATGGGTGTGACAGACCTTGCCGCTAACCTCACCACAATTGAACACGTTGTGCTGGAAAAGTCAAAGGACCACTTTGGAATGTATGGTGTAGAGATTAATAAGGTATCTGGACTCTATATAAATCTCCCCGAAGAAGTGCAAAAAGCGGTGGATGCTAGAGCGAGCATGCAAGTGCTAGGTGTAAATTACATGCAGTACCAGACAGGACAAGCAATGCGAGATGCAGCTCAGAACCCATCAGGGGGTGCCGCAGGGGCAGGTGTTGGCGTTGGTGCCGGATTCGGTGCAGGTTATGTAATGATGGGCACGATGGCACAGAGCATGCAACAGCCACCACCAGGACAGGCAACGCCTGCACAGACTCCACAGCCCCAAGGCAAACCATGCATTAAATGTGGTGCCAATGTTCCACCAGGCGCTAAATTCTGTCCGAGTTGCGGTGCAAAACAGGAGGAGACCCTAAACTGTCCTAACTGTAAGGCAGAAGTAAGTGCAAACGCTAAATTCTGTCCGAATTGTGGCCAGCCAGTGAAAGCTACAGTAAAGTGCCCAAAGTGTAGTGCAGAGAATCAACCTGGTGCTAAATTCTGCGCAAATTGTGGCGAAAAATTGCAGTAAGGGGATGGGCCTATGGCAACTATAAAATGTACTAAATGTGGTGCCCCAGTTGAGATTGAGCCCGGTGCTAAATTCGTGAAATGTACATATTGTGACTCTCAAATGTACATTGACAAGAGTGGTGCTGGGTTCTTCTACATACTTGATTTCAAGCTTGACGAAACTTCTGCCACGGGTGTATTTAGACGCTGGGCTGCTGGTTCAGTGATGGCAAAGAATCTTGATAAGGAGGCGAAAATATTTAAAGCCATACCACAGTATTTCCCTGTCTACATGTTCAAGAGAGATGTGGATGGAAGAGAAGTGGTCTATGTTGAGCCAGCAAAATCCACTAGTTTACCGGGTATGCACAGTTTAAAAATTCCACCAGGAGATATAAAAATTTTTGACCAGCACTATAAAATTCCTCAACACATTCAGGTAATTCAGCCAGAGCTTGACATGCTTGCTTACTTCAACTCATTACCCGGAAAACCAAAGGAACAGGCGCTTGTTTATTTCCCAATATGGTACATGGAGTATAACTATCAGGGCCAGATCTACAATGTGGTGATTGATGCCTCATCGGGAGAAGTTTTTGCAGATCGTTTTCCAACCAGAGGCAGTGCGCCATACATGGTGGTTGCAGTTGCAGGATTTGTTCTCTATGCAATCTATGGCCTGGTTGCATGGTGGAACTTGATGGTCGGGTTGATTGCGATGGGAATCACAGTGCCAGTTATTTTTGGTACTGGTTACCTTGTAGCGAAGAAATGGTGAGGTGAAAAAATGGGTGACATTTCACTGGGAATCTCATGTCCTTCTTGTGGTGGTGCACTGAAGGTTGAGGAAGGTGCAAAGTCAGTTTCATGCAACTATTGCAATGCTCTTATCTGGCTTGAGGGTGATGAAGGTATCCACACGATAATGTTTGCTAACATGGTGGATAGAAACAAGGCGATTTGGCTTGTTCAGGAATGGTTCCGGAAGGGGTTGAAAGCAAGGGACCTCAAAACAGCAGGAGCTATAACTGAAATTTTCCCACTTTATCTCCCCTTCTGGCGCCTAAATGCAAGAGCTGCTGGATGGGTTTGTGGATATAGAGAGAGACAGAAGTATGATAGTCAAGGGAGACCCGCAGGTGTGGAAAGGGAGTACATGGAGCGGATGGTATTCAGGGATTTTGACTGGACCTATCTCGCTTGTGACCCTGGCGACATTGGCGTGAAGCGACTCCGGAACTTGTATGGACAGGTGATCCCTGCAAATGTTACTGAGGTGCCTACATTTGAGGTGACTACATCTAAAACAGATGCCCTGAACATGGGAATCCAAAATGTGCAGCAGATGGCATTGCAGAGTGCAAATGTGCAGCACATCACATTCCAGAAAATTCATGTGATTCCAAGGCAGTTCATGCTTGTCTATTACCCTGTCTGGCTTGTGAGGTATAAGTACCAAGAGAGAGTCTACTTTGCAACAATTGATGGGGTGCTTGGAAAGGTGATTGCAGGTAGAGCACCTGGCGACCCACTTTATCAGAGTTTGATAATGACTGGTGGCTCAGTAGGTGGTGGACTTGCAGCTGCAGCAGGTGTATATCTGGCACTTACGGGAATCTCAGATGAGCTAGGAATTCTTGCGATTGTTGGTGGTGTGGTCTTGCTCATCGCTAGTTACCTTTTCTTCCGCCACGGTAGTGAAGTTGTTGAAGGAGATATTGAGGCCAAATACAAGGGTTTCAGTTTGAAGAAAGCTGGTGAAATTTCTTCAGCTATGGGAGGATTGAAAATATGAAAGTTGTCCATATTAAATGTCCAAAGTGTCAGAATCCATTTTATTCTAAGGCAACAGACACAGTCTTCCTCTGTGAGCATTGTGGGGCAATGCATGTGAGAGAGCCAGAACTCAAGATAATCGATTATGAATTCTGGGAGTTTGCACAGAGTTATCAAGGCGAGAGATATTACATGCCATTCTGGCGGCTTTATACTACAGTAACAATTCATCATATGCAGGTGGCTGGAGGAGCCCTTGTAAAACTTGCAAATCTGCTCGCGGGTGGTGGAAGCTCTGGCAACATCTTTATTTATGTGCCTGCAATCGAATTCTCGCCTGAAGAATTCAAATACTGGTCAAACTTGCTCACGTTTACTCCTCCGAGGGCAAATGTAGCTTTGAAGGTGGATAAGAATGTGCCTAAATTGGCAGTGAAAATTGGAGAAGCAGAAGCAATGAAGCTTGCTGACTTTCTCATTCTCACCTACGAAGCTGAAAAACCAGGTGTATTGCAGGATATCCGCTATGATCTTCGTGTCAACAACACAAAACTGATATATTTCCCTGTCTATTATTACCAGAACAGGTATTATCCAGGTGTGTAAATGTGTCTAGCAGTACCTGCAAAGGTGCTTGAGATTCACGGGAAAAAGGCGAAGGTGGATTTTGGCGGCGTATTCAGGGAAGTGGACATCTCGCTTGTAAATGCAAAAATCGGAGATTATGTCATTGTCCATGCGGGGTATGCAATTGAGGTCATGGACCGAGAAACCGCAGAGGAGACACTTAAACTTTGGGAAGAGATTTTGTCCAATTAGTTTTTGTTTTAATACTGAAGAAACACCACATCCATTCTGCGTTCAATTAGTGATTTTTCCGCCGGCTTGAAAAGTTCCGGTGGAATCTCAAACACAATCTTTGCATTATACTCATGTGCAATATCCACTATGTCCTTAATGAATTTCAACACACTTAGGAATTCGTTTGTAATGAGAAACGCAGGAATTGCATCAATGTACACAAGTGCCTTATCTCCATTGTTTTTAATAAACGAAATTATTTCCTGGATTGCCTCGAATTCCATTCTTCTCGATGAGATTGCTTTTTCATAGCCAGAAGTATCGGTAATCCAGATACAATCCACCTCTGTGCCATTAGGAAATCCCTTCTTGAATTTTTTTGGGAAGTGAGCACTCACACCAAGCACTTTGTAACCAGAAATCTGGGACTTTATAAATTCTCGATGCTCGCTCAGTGCCTCCACAAGAATCGCATCGCCATCTTTTAGGTTGAACTCGTTTCTCGGTTTTCTGGTAGGAGCATTCTCCTGATGTACTTCTCGGCTTGCAATACTGCGAATAGTGCTCTGCTGGGCAGCGTCGTATGGAGCCATTGTAACTGAGAAAATAAGGACAGAATTTCTGCTAGCCGCATCATCAGCCACAGATTTGAGGAAATCGTGCATGTTCTTGAAACCGTTGACTGCGGTGATGTAATCAATGTCGTCAATGTAAACTACCCGTTTTTCTCCCTCGCGCAGGAACGAATAGATGTGATAGGAAATCTCAAATTCTAGCTTTGTGGGTTCAATTGCATTCTCCTTTGTTGTGATTTCAGAAATCCAAATTACTGGCAGTTTAGTAAATTGAAATTCAGAACGGACAGTTTTAGGATGTTTCGTGGTTATACAGAGCCCTGGCATCTTGCTTGCAAGGTATCTGAAGGTCTCGAACCCTTTTCTTCCATCTGGTGAAACAACGAGCACTACATCGCCTGGCTCTATGGTTTTCGCAGTTTCTGGCATTGGCATATCCTTGACACCATTTTCCACAACTGCCTCAACTGTGAACAATTTGTATTTTGCAGCTCCATAAAGCAGGAAGATGTCAAGGAAGATTATGTAGAAATTGCCTGCGGGCACACCAGCAACAATAAACTGTTTGTTGGGCATATACTGGGGAAGCATGCCAGTAATAATCCCAGGAAACACAAATAGTGCGGCACCGACTGCCATAAGCTGAATCTGTTTCTTCTCAATCTTTGTTTTTGCGTGAATGTAGGAAGAAGAAAAATTGTAAAATACGACAGCAAGGAAAACTACCATGATTGGGAGGATGTACAGCAAGAGGTCACCAAAATCAGTGCCATAGCCAGCCCAGTAATATAGCACGTCCTCGACCATGGCATCTGTGAACAAGACAATTGGAATATATATCATAAAAGAAATGATGAATGTGTATCTCAACACTTTTTCCTCCTTTTTGGTAATTCTTGGCAATGGATACATAAATGAAATGTAGGCACCTGAAAGTGAAATAGCAAGCACACCAAGAGCCATAATTTTTGCCATGAGCAGGGCATATGGGTAGCACCAAAGCGTTCTGTAATTTTCTTCAGTAACCACGAACCATCGCATCACTGATTCTGCACCTGCCCACACTGCAACCGAGAAAAACAAGGGTGCAAATGCCTTCTTTATATTTCTAGATTTAGTGTAAACCATAAGATAGATCAGGAGGAATATGTGGATTACCATCGAAAGAATTGGAGGGATTGCGTACGGATTGAATTCCATTATGTTGGTAGATAACTCCGGATAATTAAAAGTTATTGATTCTGTTTTAAATTCTCATTCTGTAGAGAACACCACATCCATTCTACGCTCGACCATTGCTTTTTCAGATGGTTTGAAAAGTTCTGGTGGCACTTCGAACACCACTTTTGCATTATGTTCATGTGCAATATCCACAATGTCCTTGATGAACTTCAACACACTGAGGAATTCGTTTGTAATGAGAAACGCAGGAATTGCATCAATGTACACTAGGGCTTTCTCACGATTGGTTTTGATAAACGAAATTATTTCCTGGCTTACCTCGAACTCCATTCTTCTCGAGGAGATTGCTTTTTCATACCCCGATGTATCCGTTATCCAAACACAGTCTATCTCAGTACCCTCAGGAAATCCCTTCTTGAATTTTTTTGGGAAGTGAGCACTCACACCAAGCACTTTGTAACCAGAAATCTGGGACTTTATAAATTCTCGATGTTCGCTCAGTGCCTCCACAAGAATCGCATCGCCATCTTTTAGGTTGAACTCGTTTCTCGGTTTTCTGGTAGGAGCATTCTCCTGATGTACTTCTCGGCTTGCAATACTGCGAATAGTGCTCTGCTGGGCAGCGTCGTATGGAGCCATTGTAACTGAGAAAATAAGGACAGAATTTCTGCTAGCCGC
>JAVZCK010000013.1 GCA_038874435.1 Thermoplasmata archaeon | reverse complement strand
AGCTCTTTTATCAACTGGATAATGGGATTCACATCACATTTCCCTATCTCTTCCATGGAGATTGTCATGCATCCCATCCTCCTTCGTTTTTATTCAGGGAATTCTTAGAAATAAATTAAGGTTTAGGGTTGTGAATAGAACCATGCTGCTTTATATACTAGCACCCCAAATCTTTATGACCCTTAAAATTTACCACAGTTAATAAAAAAAAGTTTAGGGAAAAAGAATTCAGTTTCTTCGACTTCTGGTCCGTGAGACAAATAGTACCGCTCCAATTAGCACAATTGAGAACACAAGCGACAGCTCTGGCACAGTTGTTGACATGTCTTTTGCTGGCCCACCGATGAATTGGTTGTTAATGTCATCAGCTGTCACAGTTTTTATCGCAGGATTCACTATGAGTTGGTTTGTGTAGCCCGGATCTGTGAACACCTCAATCAGGATGTTGTCCCCTGGTTCGGCTCCAATTGGCTCTAGCAGAGTACCAAAATAACCAGTACCATCTGAAATTGCGGTTACAGATTCACCAGTGTTCTGGTTCGTAATTCTAATGTAATATGTGCCCGCGGGTGTAATGTTGCCGTACATGTACAGTGGCTGTCTTGTCTGGAGCGGAGAAACCTTTTTCATTGTGATTGAGGTCACCACAACATCCCTGTGTTCTATGTTGTTCACACAGTTATCCCTCGTGTATGCAAACTCACTTACATCCTTCTCTCCAAGCCAGTTTGTCATTTCAAAGTAGAACTTGGAGTCGGGAGAGATTCCAACAAGGACAGCCATGTCCGCACTGAACTCAATCTTGCCATTGTTTATTCCGTACACAATGTTGGCGTTAGCCACTTCTCCTGCCCTCATTCCATTCTCCCAGTTCCATGCCTTTGCACTGATTACCTGCCCATTCCTCCCTTGTAACTCAATCAGATAACCATGTGAAATCATTGCTGGGTTGAAGGTGTTGATTGTGGAGTTGAGCAAATCAATGTAAACCCTTGCTATGTCCAAGCCAAGGTTCTCCTTCAGGACTATTGGACCTACTGGACCTGGTTGTGGAGAGGGTCTTGTTGTGAGAGTTGGTATTTCACAGCCCGCAAGCATAGAGCCATCAACAGCCATGTAGAAGTAGGCATTGTTGCTAAGGTCTGCTGCATATTCAACAAGGTCAGTATCTGGCTTTGCGTCTCCTTTAGCATCTATTCCCTTGTTCTTTCCAGCCCAATCTCCAAAAGCGCCATCAATCACAATTTCAGCAGGTAGAGCTCCAAAATAGGCACTGCCTCCACTGCCTGTAATCAGATAAGGTACATCTGTGCTAATCTGGGTTACTTTGAAATTGTAGCCCTGTCCTTCGCTCAAACTTTTTGCTGTAGCTCTTATCACAATCTCTTCATCCTTGCTAATAGTGTTCTTTGGAAGTGAGACATCTGCATTTTCCACACTGATTGAGTTAAGATGGACTTCGCCACCTCTTGCTGTGAGTTTTATTTCAAGCACCTCATTGCCCGCATTCACGACATCGTCACCGATATACCTCTGGAAAACCGCAAGCGAAGCCTGCTTTGAACTTGCAGGTGCTCCGCAGACCTTCTCCGCAATGTTCTGTCCCTCATAGTGGCTCATCACAAAGACAGCTCTTGAGTTTGTTAGACCAGCTATTTTTATGTAACCCTCGACAATATTTGAGCTCTTTTCAACCCTTACCTCACCAGTGTTCTCCCAAGCACTGTAATTCATAGTATTAGCATCTGTGCTGAATCTCTGAAGGTTGGCACTGTGGATTGTTCCCTCCCAACCAGTGACCTCAATTTTGTACTCAGCGCCTATGCCTTTGTACTGGTAGCCAGTGTTTGCTGCACTATCCGCATCAATGAAAATGCGAAGCACATCTACACCAGTGGTTGTGCCGAAGATCTCACCTTGAGTTCTAGCAAAGAAATTCACGCGCTTTTCCTCAAATAGCATGCCGTACTCAACCACATCAATGGTGGCAACATTTCCATATGAATTCTCTTTGTAAGTAGCAACTCCTCGCCAGTCATCAATTCTTCCGTCTATGGAAATGGGGCTTTCTGGGAGAAATGCGTACCAGATTGTAACGATTGAGGCAAGTATCAGCACTGAAATAAGTCCCACTGCCACATATTTCATTAAATTGCTTTGCTTTCTTTTTATTGGTTGAGTTTTATTAATGGGAGATTCTGGTGGCACTCCATTTATGAAACCCTTTTCTTTGCGAATAGATGCAGGTGGTATCTGTGTCTCTGCTTTTGTCTCTTTTGACCCTACAACAAATTCCTTCATCTCCTCAATCTGTGATTCCATAGTTGCAATCTCTGCCTCTTCTGGTTTTTCAGTATTCCCTTCTTGCACATGCTTTTCATCAGGTTTTTCAGCAGCGGTCTCTGGTCCGGCTGGAATTTCTGCCTCTACATTTTCTGGTTTCTCAGTGTTTCCTTCTTGCACAAATTCCACCTCGGGTTTTTCAGCAGCTGGCTCTGGTGGAGCTGGGGTTTCTCCCACATTTTCTGTTTTTTCTATCTTTTCTTGTTGCTCTTTTGTTTCTTTTTCAGCAAGTTCTATAAAGTAATTTTTAATGAGCGTTGCTCTGCTCTCACCAATTCCATCTATTCCTGCGAGCTCCTCAAATGATGCCTTTTTTAAATCCTCTATGCTTCTGTATCCTCTCTCGTAGAGTTTCTTTGCCTTTGTAAGTCCAAGCCCTGGGATTTTCGTGAACTCAGCAATTACCTCTGTTTCTGTTCTTTCATTCTCTGCCATTTTCTCACCTCACGGGTTGTAGCGGAGGGTGGTAGCCACATTGACCCATACCCAGTAGCCCCTACCCGGCTCAATTACGAAGTTGTATTTCTGCATCGCAAGGTAGAAGACATCTGTTGTGTTTGTCATCTGTGCAGTTGCATTCCATCTTGAGACAATCCTGATTTCCCCTGCAGAATTTGTGGAATTTGTCAAATCCCAGGCAGTGGTTGTGAGATTTGTCAGAGAAGTCCAGCCAATCTGGTTGTAACCTTGATACAAATAAACACTTCTTTTAACCCAGGAATCAGGAACACTTCCATATACAGTGATAGTTTTTTGAGCGTTTACATAAACCCAAAATCCAAGACCATCTGGAAGGAATGTATTATTGGAGGCAGTACCGACAACATATTCAGATTCATAGCCCTTTGTAAGCGGATTGTACCATCTAACCTTCTCACCACTGCTCAACTGCTGGCCTATGTGTGATGCATACAAAGTGTTGCTTTCCAGTGGAGAAGATACAAGGTTCCAGCCGGGTTGAAGGGTAATGGAATAGGGTTTTGAAACTTTTGTATACACTATGTCTGTTTGATAGCTATTGTCGGTCATAGTATAAAATGCAATCACATTTTTTTGGTTAGCATTCTTCACAAGCTTTGCGAATGGTCCACCGCCTGCGAAAGTTGGCAAATCATAGTATTTGAGGTTCGTGAATGAATCGTCTGGACTATATATCATCTTCATGTGCGAAGTCCTCCAAGGATTTATTGTCTCATTTATTGGGTATGTCAAATAAAAGCCATCAGTGGTATTTATCACACTAACCTTACCTACACCCCACTGCATATTACTCGCTTTATCATAATATCCACCAGACATCTCAGAAAGTATTGGGAGAACAATGGCAGAATTCCAGGATGCTGCACCTGTAGGAGGATTTGCAGTGGTGTTTTTCAGCACGATACTCCATCCACCTTTGTTTCTCCATGAACTCCAAGCAATCCAGAGTTTGTTACCATCGCCAAAAACAATTGGGAACATATCTTGGTTTACCCCATTGTTTGCGTTCGTTTCAAGATAAATTTCACTGCTCCATGTGGTAGTGCCAACAGAAGAATATATATAATAAATATCGCGATATCCTGTAGTGCCGTCAAGTTTGTAATATACTAAATAAATTCTTCCGTTCCACTCAGTTACCTCAGGGTAATAGCCCCTGCTGTCTGTGTGACCTGCATCATCTGTAACACTGCCAGTAAGGGTTGCTGCAGCACTCCAAGTTCCTCCATTGTTTGTGGAATAGTGCCAATGGATATTAAGGTCTCGTGCTGTTAATTGCCAACCATCTTTCTGTGAATAGGTATATGTATCTTGCAGGTACTCGTAAAATACCTTGATATAGTTTGTAGAACTTTCCATGATTATCGCTGGCCCTACGAGCGAATAGACATAAACGTTTCTTCCATTTTGGGACATATAGTCCGTAAGGCTCCGGATTGTAACAGGAGCGTTAAATGTACTACCTGTCCACAACCTGAATACTACTGAGTTCTGATAGAAACCATTCTGAGCGTCTGCCAATCGCGTTTCTAACCACACAAACGATACCTTGCCTGTAGAACTCTGAATGGAAATTCTGGGGGAGGACTTATATTCCATTGTGCTAGTAGAAATCTGAGTAGGAGGGCTCCATGTATATCCTCCATCCAGAGAACGGATTACAAACACTTGATGAACCGTATTGTTCGGATTCAATGTGGTTGTAGGCACGGGTATAACATAGGTGACCCATATGTCATTCGGATTGCTGGAATTCACAGCAACATCAAAATCGGTTTCTGATTGATTCTGTGTGTTCGTGACCTTTTTAAATGAAGGCATCCAATCTGTGTGAGCAAACAGCCGAAGTGTAAGAGAGTCCCTTGCATTTAAGGAACTCGCATTTATCATCAACTGCCTTAATGTTTTTGCCTCAGTAGAAGGTATGGTAATTGTAGCAGTTATTTCCTTTGTTTCACCTGCAGCAAGTGTAACTGAACTCTGACTAAATCCTATAGTGTAGCCTGATGGTGCATAGTAAGAGAGTGTGTATGTGTCTGAGTTCGTGCCAAAATTTGTAATGTTAAATGTAAAATTAAATTTCATTCCTGGGAGTACATAAAACATTTGGTCTTGCGTAGTGTTCCTGTTGTACATGTCCTTGGTTGTGAGACAAACTTTGTAGGATTCGCTTCGACCGAGGTCACCAGAGACCACAAGCGAAAATGGCTGGGGCCCTGTGGGCACATTTCTTGCGTTTACACGCACATTCCAAGTACCAGGTGTTGGATTTTGCACATAAACACATTCCACATTGTTTCTGTCATCATCTTGAGGTGTTCCTACTCCGGCATCCCAGTTATTTGTCCCTGTAGGATTTGGGACACTCCAAGAGTTACTGAAATAGTTCCCATAATATGTATTTCCGTTGGGGTCGGTAACCACAAGGTTCAAGTCATTTACTAAGGCAGGATTGGCGTTATTGGCACCTGCAGAGTCTGTCCAAACCAAGGTGATTTTGAGCGGTTCAGTTGAAGAGGCAACTGAGTATTGATACTGAGCATAGCCCCCAGTGCTCAAACCAGATGTATAGTCAACATAACTGAAACTTCTTGGGGGCTTCGGAAAGAGTGTGTTTTCAATGTCTATCATTCCCCAGCCCTGAATATAACTTGGCACTCCATAGCCCATGTCTCTTGCTCCATTTATCAACATTGCTTTAACAAGTGATGCAGAAATTTGATTTGTGGGAATTCCTTTAACTTTGTAAAAATAATCATAAACTAAGACTGCAGCACCTGCTGCAATTGGATTGCTCATTGATGTACCTGAGCAGTACTCATAATACTCACCGACACCACCATATAGCCCATAAGCAGCAACTGGAGATTTCGTTGAAATCACATAAGAACCAGGTGCAGTAACATCTGGTTTTATTCTTACATCTGCAGTGGGGCCTCTAGAACTAAAACTTGTTATCTTATCAAATGTGCTTACATCTTCTATGTCTTTTGCTTCCCTTAAACTCTGGCTAGCACCCACTGTGAGAATATTTTTTGCTGTTGCAGGGATTCCAAGTGTCTGGAGACCAGGTCCTTCGTTTCCTGCGGATGCAGTTATAAGAAGATATCGATTATTCCACATGAAATTATCTGCTACAACAGCCTCGTCTTGGTATTCTCCATAATATGCCGCACCCCATGAATTGCTATGTACATTCAAATAATATCCGTTACTAATTGCCGCATTAGTGGCATTTTGAAGAGCTGTTGAGAAAGTTAGATTCTCCAGAGAATCATTTATTACTCCTGCAGCCTGAAAGATGAGCTTTGCCTGAGGTGCCATGCCCGCATATGAATTATCGTAGAGGTTGTTCATGGGGTTGCTTCCGCTTCTGAAACCATTTCCCAGGACACTGCCTGCCGTATGGGTTCCGTGACCCGAATACAGGTCACCAGTGTTTCCATCACCCGCAGTATCCAAGATTGCAATCACTCTTGAATTTCCTGTAGGCACTCCACCAGAATATGTCTGGAAAAAATCATAGTGCACTTTTGATGGATCATTTCTATCTGCATTACTTGTCGTGCTTCCTAACCCAGTATCCAATACTGCAGCACATATTGCGCTTCCATTTATGTTTGCAGGGAGTCCTGAACGATTGATACTCCATGCCTCTCTAGCTCTGATTGCATAATGGGAACTCTGGTCGTTTAGGATTTTCGGGGGGATGTACTCTTCTATAAACTTCACATCTGGGAGTTTTGCAGCCATTATCACTTGTGAGTATGCACCTCTTGCCCGTATAACATTCTCGTCATGAATTTTTACTTCCGCAAATCCCTGACTTCTCAATTTCTGAACTACATCTTGGATTTTCTCCTTTGAGAACACCCATATATTGAGTTCTTTGGAACCAGAGTACTTATCAACCAGTACTTTGTAATATGGCTGGTATATGCCTATGTAGTTCACATATTCCTTTGAAAATACCGTATTAACAATGTCCCTCTTCATCCCTGCAATAAATGCATAATTTGGTAGATAATTTTGTAGTATTGCTCCTTCTTTCTCCACCGCTTCTTTCCATTCCCTTAGGATTGGTCCCTTGAATTGAATTATATAATAATCATAGTCCTGCGTCTCTGTCTTCTGCAGTTCCTGAGGAATAATGTTTAGTTCTTTTCCTGGTGCAAAACTTCCCATAACCAGATTAAGAACTAGCTCCTTATCACTCCACTTCGGGATTCCAATTTTTACAGGGTTTTTACTCATCTTCTCTGCCAGAAAGAGAGATGGCACGACCACCAACATTGCACATACCACTAGCACACCCAGCATGGTTCTAATTTTAAGATTATTCCCATACATGGTATACTGTATGTATCACTGACTATTTATATTTAACTAAATGGACTGGTGTAATGGGGAGAGCGGAGTAATTCATTGGTTTTCAGATGTGATGTGCTGGGAATATGGAAAACCAAAACAGAAAGTTTTTTTATCCTCTCAGATTATCCTCCCTCCAAGGGCTCATGGTCTAGCGGTATGACGTCACCTTGACATGACCTTTCGTCTGCTCTGGCATGTACCAGAATAAAGGAAGGTCTTAAAACGGTGAAGGTCGCCGGTTCAAATCCGGCTGAGCCCACCAAACATTGATTTTTGTGTTAAACTTAAATCAGATATATTTACCGAATCAACTCTGCACTGCCTGCATACTTCCAGGGTGTTCTCGGATTCTTTATCTTCTTCATCAGCCCATTTTTCATGTAATTGCAATGCGATGTGAGAGCAGCATACGCATTTCTGAGGGCAATGACTTCCTGACCTCCCCGCAAACCCTCAATCTGTCCGATCAGTTCTCTTATTGCCTCTGCAAGCAAAAACTCCTTGAATTTCACCTGAAGTTTTGGTGGCAAGTTGAACTTTGGCACGATCGCTTCTCCAAAGCTTTTGGCAAGGTCAAGCACGAAACTTTCATCGAACGCTGCATCTGCAACAAGGTATGCAGAGAAATAGGACTCGTCAATATCTCCTCTCACCTCAAATTCGTCCTTGTGATTCCGTATAACCGCGTTCCATACACTTCGAATCCTGGCGTTAAGCGCGGAAAGAAGATTGTTGTAATTCATCACCAAGGCATTCATTTTTTCAACATCTGCCTTGAACTCCTCGGATTCAGCCAGATAGATGTAATTGCCTTTTATGTTTGTTAGTGAAGGTGCTTCTAGATACATTGCTGCTGACTGGGCAAGCCCATTTGCGATGCTTTCCACATCTTCCAGTAGTGGGCCATAAACCTCACGAACTGCATCAGCACTATTTACTCTTTCCTGCGGCATTTTACCCCTCTTTAACACCCCATGTAAACCAATGTTATAAACTTAACGCACCCAAGGACACAGCGATGCCAAGCCCTTGAGAAAACGTCTTACTCCCTCAAGTCCTGTCTCTTCATCCACATTTCCGAAAGATAACCGAAAGCCAGGATGTTTATCCCCAAAAATGGATGAAGGCAGAACTATCACACCATATCTCTCAATCATCTGAATTGCGAGCTCCCAGTCATCAATCCTTTTTCCACTCTTTTCTGGAATTCTCACATAAAGATAAAAGGCACCGTTTGCAGGAGAGAGATGCAAATCAAATTTTTCCAGTTCCTCAATAAATATTTTTCTCACATTCTCCATTTTCGATAAATACTTACCAGGATACTTTTTTCCAACCCTCAGTGCTGCCTCTGCACCATGCTGAGAAGGTACAGGTGGGCAGATTCCAATTGTGTCCTGCACCTTCAGCACCTCTGGGAAAAGCGGGGAAGGAAATACCATGTAACCCACTCTGTAGCCACCCATCCCAAACGACTTGGAAAATGAGAAAAGGGAAATGGTATGTTGAAGCGATTTATCTAGAGAGGCAGGACTTAGATGCGTTGCTTTCTCAAAAACAAAATGTTCGTAGGCCTCATCAGAAATATGGTAAATTCCATGTTGGGCACACATCTCATTTATTTCTCTGAGCAGTTTGTGAGGATAGACCACACCTGCAGGGTTGTTTGGTGAAACTGTCACCACTGCCCTCGTTTTCTTCGTAATCTTCTTTTCAATTGCTTTCACATCTGGGAGGAAATCCTCGCCAACTTCCACAACTTTAGCCCTACATCCTGCCATCTCTATAGCCATTAGATGATTAAAATAATAGGGAGCAACCAGAATGACTTCATCACCAACCTCTGTTATTGCCAGAATTGAGTTTACAAAAGCCTGGTTTCCACCAGCAGTCACCATTATGTTTTTCGTTGAAGATTTGATTCCATTCTCTTTCCTTAGCTTTTGCTTTATCGCATTTCTTAAACTTGGCAATCCTGCATCTTCACTGTACCGAAAACCACCTGTACTGGCACTCTCAATTACTGCGGCCACAACTTTTTCAGGAGGTGGGAAAAAAGGAACACCCTGCCCGAGTGACACTGCATTTTTTGGAATTTGCGCGATAGCAAGCAGTTTCTGAATCGGTGCTTCTGGAATTTGTACGGTTCTTCCTCTTGCTCTTTTCATAAAATTCAATCAATTACGAGTTCAAATTTCCCATTCCCAAAGATAAGGGGGAAATATCCGCGTCTATGCTGGGTTTTTCGCATCTTTGCAATTCCTAGGTAAAGATTTACACTCTTTTCATCTCTCCTTAAGTCCAGATGAATTACTCCATCTGCTAGATAATCTTCTCCATACTCGAACGGATTGTCTGTTTCCTCATGAACAATAAATGTTGTGCATTTAAGTTCTCTCAACCACTCAAAGAAATAAAAGAGCTCTTCCCTTGGTTCCTTGAATTTTGCCAGCATCTCTAATACGGGTAAAGAATCAATTGCCAGTACTTCGAAGTCAAAGTTCTTCTTAAGGTTTTGAATGTCTACACGAAACAGCTCAATCCAAGCAGAATAACCTATCTGGGGCATATATTTTCTGAGGATTCCAATGTCTAGAATGTTCATATTTGAGTGCCCCATTGGTGGCTTAAATCCAAGCCCTTCCATGTTCCCGACTAAACTTGCACTGCTCTGCTCCAAGCAGACATAGAGGGTCTTTTTTTCCTCTTTTTCCATGTTGTTGTAAAGAATAGAATAAGCAAGAGAGGACTTCATACTGCCTGGTTTTCCAAAAATTATTACCACATTTCCTTCTGGAACCCCACCTTCCATAATAGCATCCAGATTTCCAACATATGTCTTTACTCTTTGAGGCATGTGAATCTGAGGCCTGAATATCATACTATTTTAATAAACTTTCGGCATCACTTCCATCTAAATGTAGGCAATCATCATCAACCGTCTTGCAAAATTTTCCTCCACGAATTCCTGGTTGAAACCTTTTTCCACTTCCACTTTTTTCAGCATTACCACAAATTCCTGCAGTGCCTGTTTCTCCGGCATCTGCATGTTCACATTGGCAGCCCTGGCACACTTCTCCACAACATCCATTGCCTCTGTTTCGCTCCCATAGGTCTCCACAAAATCAATTATTATGGCATCCAGAACCGCTTGAGCGGTGTACACATCAGGAGTTTTGTAAATTCCACCAGATTCCTGTGCCACCCTCAGGGGTGGAGGAGACATAACGCAAGCTCTGGCAATCCTTATAAACGCCTTCTCCACATTTTCTCCTGTCTTTGCAGAGGTAAGCATGCAGAGGTCCTCGGATACTCCGATAGTCCCAGCAATGTTTTTTATATCATCCAGTTTTACCTCTGCATTCTGCTTGAGGTCTGATTTGTTTCCGAAAATCACGAATGGAATTCTCCCGCTCACCTTCACAATTTGAGGATACCAGTAGTCATGAATGCTCTGAAGTGTGGCTTTTCTGGTTATGTCCACCACGAGAATTGCACCATCCAATCCCTTAAATGCATTTGCATGAATCATCTTATAATCCCTCTGCCCCAGCACATCCCAGATTATCAGATTGACAATCACTTCTCCTTCCTTGCTTCCGAATTTTACCGACTTTTTTGAGACCTTTGTGCCAATTGTTTGCACATATTTATCATCAAATTGACTGTAAACAAATCTCTTCACCAAGCTTGTTTTTCCAGTAGCCCAATCTCCTGCCAGAGCAATTTTTTTCACATAGGCTTGCATAGCCCATGAATGCTCTTCTGATAATTAATTTTACGCCTTTATTTCATAATCCTTATTTATTTGAGAAGGTTAAGCGACACTATGAACGAAGAGTATCTGAAACAGACGAAGAAAATCTCAGAGAGAATGAACAGAGTAAAATACAAGGTAGCAGTGATGAGTGGAAAGGGTGGCGTCGGCAAAAGTGTTGTGAGTGCTTTGCTTTCAACTGCACTTGCAAAAAATGGAAAAAAGGTTGGTTTGCTTGATGGGGATATAACTGGCTCGAGCATACCAAAGATCTTTGGGTTAACTGAAAAATTGGGTGCTGGAGAAAATGGGATCATGCCGGTTACTTCGCGCCTTGGCATTAAAGTTGTTTCTATAAATTTGGTACTGGAGGAGGAATCGCAAGCAGTTATCTGGAGAGGCCCATTGATTGGAGGTGTAATAAGACAATTGCTCGCAGATACTGACTGGGGAGACCTCGACTTCCTCATCATAGATCTCCCACCTGGAACATCAGATGCACAGCTTACAGTTTTACAATCGCTGCGATTGAATGGAGTAATTCTGGTCTCTACACCCCAGGAACTTGTGGAAATGATTGTTATGAAGGCAGTAGATATGCTTCGTCAAACCAACACGAAGATTGCTGGTCTTGTAATGAACATGAGTTCTTTTAGATGTCCACACTGCGGCAGCATTCTATATCCTCTTGGGAGATTTCCTGGCTATGAAAACTTAGAGATAAAGTTTGGTGTTCCTCTGCTCTCAGAACTTCCCATAGACCCAAATATTTCCTTGTTATGTGATAAAGGCAAGATTGAGGAGTATGTTAGTAAAGAGATGTCTTATCTATCTGAAAAACTTCCAGCCATTCTTGACTCTCTAGCTTAATGCCAGGATATAGTTTACCAATTTTGGTAACAATGATTTTAAATATTTGTCCTACGATATAGGATGTAAGAAATAATTTGAAAAACTGAGAAAAAAATAAATGAAAAACTCCTGTGGAAGGTATCGTTCCACTGCAAACCTATAGAGGGTCTCGGAAGGTTTATATATCGAAATGTCCTATCTATAAAATGGCATCGTCCTACGATGTCGGACATAGGCCAGAGGTGATGGGATGATAAATGAAAGAATAACAATAAGGCTACCCGAAGACATCATTCAAAAATTGGACGAGATAATAAAAACAGAGGGATACAGCAACCGCTCTGAGTTTATCAGAAAAACATTGATAGACCTGATCACTCAAAGGAACACAAAAAAAGAAGAAACACTCAAAATAGATGAAACTAAAATCGACCTCGCGAAAGATAGCAACAGCAGAAAAATTACCATAGAGATTTCAGAAGATATCTATGTGGCATTGACAGATCTCCAGTCCAGAGGACTCTTCCATGGACCCATAGATGTTATTCTTTCAAACGAAATAGAGCGTGTGATGCTCACGCATCTAAAAGGCCTGAAGGAGACAAGGGAAAAGGAAGTAGAAGCAATAAACTCTGAAAAATCGAAGGTGGTGAGATAATGATGGATGGGATGCAATTTAAAGATGAAATAAACAAAATAAGGGCTCTGGCAGAAACCCCAGAAATCACGATAATTGCGACTGGTTCTCAGGCAAGCAAGGTACTGAATGTATTTGCAGCTCAGACACAGCTCAAAAATGTGCGCACAGTTATAATCGACACTTCTAACAACATCAAAACACTCACAAATATTCAGACAAGGATATTGATACCAGATACCATTACTAATGAATCAATCAACAGTTTTGCTGACAACATTAACCTTCCAAAGTCGGACATAATCGTGATTCTTGCAGCCCTTGGAGGACACACAAGCAGCATTCTTGCACCGATCGTCGCAGAAATTGGAAGAAGAATGGGTTGTCTAGTAATTGCTGTGCCTATCCTACCTTTCAGTTTTGAAAGAGAACGCAGAGAGCAAGCAGAAAAAATTCTGGCGAACTTAAAACAGGTTGCAGATCTTGTCACAGAAATTGACAATGACCACATTCCAAAGAAGCTGAAACTGTCAGATACTCCATCATACACTGCTAGGCGACTTCAGACGTTATTAGACAACCTGCTACCAGCTGTGCCGTTCGCAATGGTGGAGAAGCTACTAAAGGAAATCGAAGAAGAGACAAAGAAAATCACAGCGCAGGTGCACAGACCAACACCACAGCAAATCATTCTATCTGCGAGCAATGGCGAAACAGAGACAAACCCAATTGTGGTAGAGGAAATCATTGTTGAGAAAGTGAACGAAAGAACAGAAAATAATCAGAATGATGTTGTTTCTGCTAACAGGAATAAGACGGACAATGCAACACAAAAGCTTGCTGAAGAAATAAAGATTACAGAAAAACTCATTAAAAACATGGAGAAATCTGCAACCCAAAAAGCTGCACCTGACCAACCACAGATGCCGCAGAGGCCAAAGCCTGAAAAAGAAATAACACATGAAGAGAAGCTGGAGATAAAAAAATCTGAATAGATTGCCTAGAACGCATCTGCAGTGCAGTGGCCCTTAATTTTTCTTATCTTTTAATTTTATCTTATAATTGTAGAAAAGTATTTTACTGTGGAGATAATCTCCTGAGAGATGATGGAAATTTGGGTTGAAAAATACAGACCAGCCAAGCTAGATGAAGTCATAGGACAGGAAAAGGTTGTCAGTAGATTAAAGGGTTATGTAGCTGCCAAATCAATGCCACACCTTCTCTTTTCTGGGCCACCAGGCACTGGAAAAACCACTTGTGCACTGGCATTTGTAAAGGAATTGTTCGGTGAGAACTGGCAGAGCAATTTCATAGAATTGAATGCCTCGGATGAGCGTGGAATTCCAGTAGTCAGAGGCAAAATAAAGGAATTTGCACGAGTCACTGCTGTTGGTGATGTGGGTTTTAAGGTAATTTTCCTTGATGAAGCAGATGCTTTGACACCGGAGGCACAGAACGCATTGCGAAGAACAATGGAGATGTATTCAAGAGTGTGTAGATTCATACTTTCATGCAATTATTCTTCCAAGATCATCGAACCGATTCAATCGAGATGTGCAGTTTTCAGGTTCGTACCTGTGAGCAAGGCATTGCTTTTGAGCAGATTAAAAGAAATTGCAGCAAAGGAAAACATTGAAGTGGACGAGGATGCGCTGGAATCTATCGCATATCTTGCTGCAGGAGATGTGAGGAAGGCAATCAACATTCTCCAGACCTGCAGTGCCACTGAAGAAAAGATAACGATAGATATAGTTTACCATGTTACTGGTAGGTTGAAAGGGGATGAGTTGAAGGAGATTATGGACTGTATAATGAAAAAGGATTTCAATGGAGCAAAAAATATTGCTGATAGATTTTTGATCGAGCAGGGAATGAGTGCACAGGAGTTTCTGGAAGACCTCCATAGGTATATTTTAGATGCTAACATTGATGAAGAATTGAAGGTAAAAATTGCGGAGAAAATTGGTGAGGCAGATTTTAGGGTCTCTGAAGGAAGTAATGAACGGATCCAGATAGAGGCACTCCTTGCCCAACTTATTTTGCTCTGTTCGAAAAAATAGGGCATTTATTTTAATTCTTTTCGCTTTGACTGTGCAATCACTCAAGAAAACGATGTTCTTCGCTTGCTTTTTAACAACAAAAAAATAAAAAAAGGAGGGAGAGTGAGTCATCGTGAGTTGTGATTATTCACAGCATGCATACATTTTGCCTACAATAATAGTAATACATTGGTAGTATATAAACCTTTGTTTTATTGTAATCATTTTTGACAACCTTCTTCCATCAACACATTTGCCAGCGTCAACCACTTGCGTCCCTATGCAAAAGTAGAAATACTTACTCCTATTTAAGGCATTCCATGGTGGTGCACATGTTGCAACATGATGTTGAGATGGACTATGCTCTGAAAATTCTGGAAAAGGCAAAGGTTGAATATGGAGATGTGAGGTTTGTGGGAAGAAAATCAGAGCGAATAAGCACAAAGAATGGAGTGCCAGCAATCAGCATATCGGACAGCATTGGTGTTGGAATTCGAGTCCTTGTGAATGGTGCCTGGGGTTTTGCATCTACAAATGATACCTCAAAGAAAGGAATAAAGCGAATTGCAGAACTGGCTGTGAGAACTGCAAAGGCATCCGCACTCACAACAAAGGAAAAAGTGGTGCTTAGTCCTGAAGAGCCAGCAATTGACAAATATGAGTCAACAGTGAAAAAAGACCCCTGGAATGTGTCTACAGAAGAACGGGTAAATTACCTGATTGACTGTGAAAAACGCATGCGAATTTCAGACAGAATCAAGCTCACGATGGGCCATAGCGAGGTCTGGGAAGAGAACAAGCTGTTTGGAAGCACGGAAGGGGCAAGGATAAGCCAGAGATTTGTGGAGACAGGTGGAGGCATTGCTGCAATTGCAATTGAGACAGGCGAGATGCAGACAAGAAGTTATCCCACATCGTTTGGTGGGGACTACAGACAAGGGGGCCATGAGTTTTTTGAGGGCTTGAAATTGCTGGAAAATGCAGAGAGAGTGGGCAAAGAAGCAGAGCAGCTGCTCCATGCGTCGCAGTGTCCCTCAGAAGTGACAACCATTATAATAAGCTCGGACCAGATGGTACTGCAGGTGCATGAGTCATGTGGACACCCCTCTGAACTGGACAGGGTCTTTGGCTACGAAGCCAGTTATGCTGGCACAAGCTTTATGACCCCTGAAAAACTGAACAAATTCAGGTATGGTTCTGACCTTGTGAACATTGTTGGTGATGCCACTGCACCTGGTGGGCTCGGAACCTTTGGCTACGATGATGAAGGAGTGAAAGCCCAGCAGTTCCACATAATCAAAAACGGAATAATTTCTGGTTATCTTTCTTCGAGAGAGACCGCTGCGAAGCTTGGACAGAGAAGCACTGGTGCGATGAGGGCAGACAACTACAACCGAATGCCGATTATAAGGATGACGAACATAAATCTGTTGCCTGGCAACTGGAAATTTGAAGAGTTGATTAAGGACACGAAGAAGGGTATTTATGTGGAAACAAACAAGAGCTGGAGCATTGATGACAGGCGATTAAACTTCCAGTTTGGCACGGAAATAGGTTATAGAATAGAAAATGGAGAAATGAAAGAAATGCTGAAAAACTGTGTTTACACAGGAATAACTTATGAATTTTGGCGGAGCTGCGATGCAATTTGCTCTGAGGAATACTGGCATCTCTGGGGCTTGAGGAACTGTGGGAAAGGCGAGCCAGGACAGGTAATGCGTGTAGGACATGGAACCTCACCTACTAGATTTAACAATGTTCGTGTGGGGGTGGGCAAATGGTAGATATAGTTGAGATTGCGGAAAAAATTCTGAAGATGGTGCAGTGCGACCAGGCAGATGTGCGTATCATGGGTGAAAAGAGTCATCTGACAAGGTTTGCGAACTCTCAGATTCACCAGAACATGTATGAGGAGAATTACACTGCAGATGTGCGTGTGGTGATTGGAAAGAAGATAGGGACAGCAAAAGCAAATTCACTTGATGATGAGCACTTGAGAAAAATGGTGGAGACCGCAGTAAAAATTGCAAAATTGCAGAAGGACAGAAATGACTTTGTTTCGTTACCTGGAAAAATCAGGGAGCTGAAAAAACCGAAAACATTTGTGAGGGCTACTGCCAGCCACACTGTTGAGGAAAAGGCAGAGGCAGTGAAGAAGATTTTTGAGACTGCCAAAAACTACAAGCCAGCACCACTTGCTTATGGCGCTTTTTCTACAACAACTAATGAAATCTGCGTTGCCAACACACTCGGTGTTTCTGTTTACGGAAAACAAACTGTGGCAAAAGTGGGCATTTGTATGATTGCTGATGAGAATGAGGAAAAGGGCTATGGCTGGAGCGAGATGGCACATATGGATGTGAATAAGATAGATGTGGAAGCTGTTGCGAAAACCGCTGCAGAGAAGGCAGTGGGAAGTTTGCACACAAAGAAGATTGAGCCAGGCGAATACGAGGTTATTCTTGAGCCCCTTGCAGTTTCTGAGTTGCTCGGGTATCTGAGTTATGCGGGCATGGGTGCACTTGCTGTCCAGGAAATGCGGAGCTTCCTCTGTGGCAACATCGGAAAGAAAATAATGGATGAGAAGGTAAGTATCTGGGACGATGGCAACAACACCTCAGGAATTCCGATGCCCTTTGATTTTGAGGGAGTGCCAAGGCAGCGTGTGGACATAATTGAAAATGGTGTGGCAAAGGGCTATGTTTATGATTCCTACACTGCTGGCAGAGAAGGAAAGCAGAGCACAGGACATGCTTTACCACCAGGTATGGGTGCGTTCGAAGTGGGACCACTCCCAATTAATCTGTTCATGAAAGAGGGCACGATGAAAGTAGAGGACATGATTGCAAATTGCAAGAAAGGTTTGCTCGTGACAAAGTTCCATTATGTAAATATCATCCATCCAGTGAAGACAATCTTTACAGGAATGACAAGGGATGGCACATTCTACATTGAAAACGGAAAGATTCTCCATCCTGTGAAAAATCTGAGATTTACTCAGAATGTAGTGGAGGCATTTTCATCTGTGAAAGGACTCAGTAAAGAGCGGAAGATAATTGGAGGCGACTTTGGAGTTACTGTCTGCCCATATGCTCATCTGGAAAAATTCAATTTCACAGGTGTGACAGAGTTCTGAGAACACCAGTGGAATGAAAACTATGCGTTACCTCCTCTTTTCATAAGAGGTAGGTACTCAACTAACTTATTGTAAGTATGTTTACTTGTAGGTGAAAGCCAAAAGAAATAATCTCTTCGTAGGATTAATTTGATACCGCCCAAAGAGTATTCTATGCTTTCAATCTCGTTGAGTGGGATTTGCATCTCATTTTTATGAATAAACTTCTTTTCTAACAATGTTTCATCTGGAAAACCATGGGGTTTTATTTCCCACCTGAGAATATTACTTTGGAAATCAATCACCACTTTTTCTGGCGCACGGGAGATAACATGTAGCAGATATGGTAAGCCGAAGAAAACTAATGGAATTATTAGGATTAGTAAACTACCAATTCCATAGATGTATAGAAGATAGGAAAACAGTGCACTAAAAAAGAACGAAAAACCCAGTATACCTATTTCGATTCTGAGCTTATGCGTCGGAATTTCAACAATTCTCAAACCTTTATTTTTCCACAATTCATAGCATTCAATAAATTCCTCAGCAGCTGAGGCCTTTGAATAAAAGTAGAGAGCTTTGCCATTTCTTAATTTAACAGAAATATTACCTAATGCAGTTTTCCTGGCATTCTCAAAATCAGAAAAAGGAATATGGATTATGTTATTTACCATGTACTCCTCATAAAAAGAACGAGCAAAAGGAGAGGTGGGGGCAGGCCATTCCACAAAACCATTACTGCAGTCCACATCTATTTCATTTGGCAAGCGTTTGCTAAGGGAGTGGTATAACAACAACCAGGAGAGCAGTGAAGAAATTATCAACATGACACAACAGATTATTTCCCAGGATTCATCGAGCCCGAGGATAATGTAAAAGGCAAATGGGTAAAAAGGAATATCGACAATCGCTAATCTCATGATAAAGTTCTTCAACTTTTCGTCTCTTCCCAATTCAATTCTTCTCACGCTCATCTATTTTCCGAAGTCAACCGAAGATATAACATTTTTCAGACAATTTGTTCTGCTTTCAATTCTAACCATTGTGAAGGGGACAGTTCTCTGAGAACTCCCAAAAAATTTATAACTCAAAAACATATCATCCTATTGAATCACAATGGCAGAGGATTGGTTTCAAAAACTGGAACGCGAACTTGACGCCCTTTCGTACGAGATAGAGGGGAAATACATTCCGGACGAGCAAGCACCTGTGGCAAAGGAACTTGCAGAGATTTTCTTCAATATTTGGCTTCGGTTTAACATTGATTTTGGTATAGAGATGGAACTCACCCCATGGCAGTGGGAGTTTGCTGTTTATGAGGGTCAAAAGCACTGGCGTATGAAGTCAGGTTTTGATTTCTCAAAGTTGAGCGAACTCCGTCTCACCGACAAAAAATTTGAGCACAGTCAGGCAATGATCGCCTACTTTTATGCAGCAAACAACCAAACTCGGCTGAGAGTGGTCTTTGTGGTTCATGGTAGCGATGAACATGGCGATGTGCCGAAGGAATACGAGATTTACAATGCCAACATCAAGAGAATGAGCATGAGCCGTCTCTGGAAGACAATTGAGCCACTTATAAAGTCATGGTACGAGGCACACATCAGAAACGATCAGGGCGTGGTGATAAATTTCTGTGACCGAAAATTTTCAAAACCGATTGTGGTAGAGGGGAACAACAAACCTAACGGTACATAGAGTCCCATTTACCTGGCTTGTACTCTTTTTTCGAGAAACGTACTAGGTGGACATAGATTGTGTTCTCTGAGACATGGTCAATGGTGATGATTTTCCTTGCCTCAAGTTTCTTCAAAACTTTCTCAAGTCGTGGTTTTGAAATCTTCAGGTATTTCCTTAAGTCCTCAATTTTGACTGGGTAATTTTTTCGCAAATATTCTAAAATTCTGTATTCTATTGTGCTGCTATCCTTCTCCGAAGCCATGCTCTCACCTTGATTCAATAAGTTTCTGGATGTGATTCACCATCTTCTTGTAATTTTCCAGCACATTCATTGTGTTTGCTTCAACAAAGTTCCAGGCCATTGCAAAGTTCCCATAACGAATCCTGTAGCCCTTCGAGCCATCTTCTGTTGGCACTTCTTCCAGAAGGTCCAGGTCCTTCAGACGGTTAAGGTATCGCCATACAGTTGGTGGGGTTGTAGAAAGCACCGTACAGAGTTCGTTCACCTTCCAGGCCCTCACCATGTTTTCAATGAAACAGTTTCTGATTAGTTTGTAGCCCACACTCTCCTTTACACTCACTGCCTTCGTGCGCTTGTCATGTTCTTTGGAAAGGTAACCTATCATTATCAGGAAATTGAGCAGAGCAGTATCCAGGTCTTTATCAAACAGTGGTGGTTCTCCTTTCAGAGTAATCTCAAATGTCATGATTTTCACTAATAAGAAAAGGTATTAAGAGTTTGCGAAAATGTTCTAAATTCTTCCTATCTTCTCCTTATCTCCATCAGTTCTAGCTCGTCGATTAAGGCCGTCCCAGTAGCAGTGGTTTCCTGAAGCACAGGCGCCTTCAGCATATCCTCTATCGCCTTCGATTTTATCTCCATCGTCTTCAAAATCCTCTTGAGTCGTGTTTCAGCGAATCTTGTGTATTCGTAGGCATCTTCTAGCTTAAAATCAGGGATCTGAATGGGAGGCAGAGCAATTTCCACATAAGGCAATGGAATTTCTGGATTCATCTCAATTCCAAACTTTTCCTTCCATTTTTCAAGTTGTTGTTTGAAAGCGAGAGGCACCATTGTAAATGCGAGCTTCTTCTCTTCCATTGGCTCAAGCACCTCAATAACCTTTTCCTCAGCAAGGGCAACATAACCGAGGCCCTCTACTGCCCGCACCTTTACTTGTTTCAATGGATACGCTTTCAAATTCTTCAGTGATAACTCACAATGCACCTTCCCATGTCTTGAGTAAAGTTTTGCTTCAATGGAGACATCAATGCCAGGAATTACATGAAACTCGTCTTCCTCATTGAATTGGTAGGTGAGATTAAACTTTTTCTCCTCTTTTGAAGACAACTGTGGAATTGCTAGTTCACCAGAGGCAAGCATCCCAGCGACACTAAGCGTAAAGGGTTCGACTGTTTGGAACATCTCATTCTTTACAGTTAACTCTACACCTTTATCTTGGCTAACAACTAGTGTGATTGAAAGGTCATGGGTATCTAGAATGGAATCCCTAGTTTCGGAGATTAGATATTCACCAGTTACCTCTTCTGCACTTTTCGCATTCTTTTTCTCAATCTCACTAAGAACTAGCAACCTGTAAAATTTTAGCTTCTCATTCTCTGGCTCAAACTTCAATCCATCTTTAAGCCTCCTCAGAGCCTCTTCCAATTTGCCCATTTTGAAGTAAAGTGCAGCCAGATTATAGTTGGTTTGTAAATTGTTTTCAGTTGCAAGAGCCATTTCAAGCCATTTTCTGGCAATCTCATAATTCCCGAGCAAATACTCAGCCACACCTCTCAATGTGAACACATAGTAATTTTTGAGCTTCTGGGCAATCGCAGCTTCTGCACTTCGTCTTGCATCGCTGTATTTTCCATCCATCAGATAGGCATAAGCCCTAAGTAACCACACATCCCCAGATTTTGGAGAACGCACTGCCTTGTCTAAGCTCCTGATTGCATTTTGAAATTCACCCTGCTTTATTTCAATGTAGCCCTTAAGCAAATAAAATTGCCAGAATCCAAAAGCAGGATTTTCACATACTTTGAGAAATTCAAGACACTCTTTTTCATCTATCTGATTAAGGGTATAGAGCAGCAAGTATTTCGCTGCATCACTTTTTTCTTTCTTGTAAGCAATCTTTGCATATTCAAGTGCTTTTTCAGGTATATCTATGATAAGGTAAGCAAGTGCAAGATTGTAAATTCCTTTTCCGTACTCTGTCTTTGCAACAACCTCATCAAGCAATTTTATCGCATTCTCATACCGCCGGAGTTGCAGAAGTGCGATGGCAATGGCTGTTTGAATCTCGGGCTTAAAGCCCTCATAGTTTCCGCTGAGCGTTAATGCATCCAGTGCCTCCTTCCAGCTCTCAATTTTCAGTAATGCAATTCCCTTATTGTACCAAGCAGTGCCATACTCCTTTTCAATGTCAATTGCCTCATCAAATGCATCTATTGCCTCCTCGTACATTCTGTTCGTTGCAAGGGCAACACCCAGGTTGTTCCAGCCCTCTATCTTCTTCCTTTCAATTCTCGTGGCTTCATCATACTTCCATGCCGCTTCTTCAAACTTTCCTTTTTTGAAAAGCAGATTGCCAAGATGAATTCGCACATCTGCAGGCCAGACATCAACACTCTCTAATATTTTCTCGCTATTTGGGTCTCCTTTTCTCGCAAGAACAGCACCGATGAAATATCTTGCCATTCCGTGGTTCTTGTCCAGAGAAAGAGCTCTCTGGAAGCAGGAAACACCTTCGTCAACCTTTCCCATCTTAACTAATGTTCTTCCTTTCAGAGCCATGACTTCTGCGTTTTCTTCTATATCTATCGCTCTCTCAAAACATCTCAACGCTTCTGCGTATCTACCTATCTCATCCATAATTTTGCCAAGAGAAATCCAGGTCTGAGGTCTCGCCTCGTCATGTTCAAGAGCCGCATCCAAATTCCTAACAGCTACATCCACTTCTAGCATTGCGTACGCTAAATTCCCTTTTTCTTCAAGATATACAGGATTTTCTGGCTTAAGCTCGATTGCCTTATCTAAACATTCTGCAGCAGTTGCTAGCTTTCCAAGCTCGCGGTAGAGTTTAGCGCATTTATACCAAAGTTCTGGTTCTGTTCGCTGCAAGCTGAGTGCCTTCATGTAGGTGTTAACTGCATTCTCTTTTTCCGCCCATGCCTCCTCAAGTTCCCCTTTCTTCACGAGGAGCGCAACTGAATCTGGAAACTTGGAAATGGAAGTCTCTATGAAGTTTTTAATCTCTTCTACGGTGCCAAACTTGCATAGGGCTTCCAAGGCCTCAACTCTTAAATTCTCACTATCCTTTTTCGCAATCACTTCCTTATAGAAGTCAAACAATTCCCTATATTTACCTGTTTTCTTCAGCACCCTGATTTTGCCTTCTATTCCTTCTTCGCAAAACTCAAATGCCAGTACTTCCGTATAATTCTCAATTGCTTCCTCGTAATTTTGCCACAGTTCACTGCATCTCGCTAGAGCCAGCAATGCCTTCACATCCTTTCCTTTCAACTCAATGTAGCGTTCAATGTGCCTTCTTGCCTCCTCAAATTTTTCAAGACCCATGAGACAGAAAGCATAGTCCAGATGTGCCTCTGGCATCTCCTGAAGCTTCAAAAGCTTCTCAAATGTTCTTGCTGCCTCTCTCAATTTTTTCTGTTTAACAAAAATATTTCCTTTTAGGTAGAGTGCCCCTGTGTGATTTGGTTCCTCTGCTAAAAATCCGTTTATAAAGTCGATGGCCTTTTCAAAATTCTCAAGTTTCATGTGGATTTCTGCGAGTTTGTAGATAATTGCCATGTTCTTCGGCTGATAGCTAAGTATTGCTGTGTACTGCTCTCCAGCTTTCACCATACCATCTTGTGTCCCTGTGCGTAAGTAAATTTCTGCAAGAAGCATTCTTGCCTCTGCATTCTCCGGCGCAGATTCGATTGCTGTCTCTAAATGGCTCTTCGCTTCCTCAAGCGCACCTCTGGTGGCATAAATTTTTCCCAGATAGTAATGGGCTGTTGCATTTTCTGGCTGGGCTGCAACCAATTTCAGGAAAATCTGCTCTGCCTCCTCTTCTCTACCCATCCTGACAAGTGTGATGCCCTTCTCAAGAAGCAGTTCCTGGTTGTCTGGCTCTGAAACGAGCAATTCCTCATAAGCATTCAATGCATCCTCAAATTTTCCTAATTCACTGAGCAGTTTTGCCCTTAACTTCAATGCCTCCATGCTTCTACCGAAAGAAATTGCCTTTTCAATGCTTGCCAGAGCTTCGCTCACATCCCCTATTTTTGCAAGGGCCAAAGCCCTGCCATACCAGGCACTCAAATTTTCTGGCTGAATTTTCAGGACTCTGTTGTAAGTTTCAAGGGCATAGATAAAGCGATTCAAGCCCACAAGTGCCTTGCCCTGTAGCACCAAATATTCAGGATTCTCTGGATTGGTTTTTACAAGCATATCAATGTGCTTCAGTGCCTCCTCATATCTGCTGAGCAAAAGTGCAGTCCTTGCTGCCTTCTCCCTCACTTCTGCAGATTCTAAAACTGCCAGGGCTTTATTGTACCATTTTAACGCTTCATCGTATCTGTGGGTGTGGAAACAAGCATCCCCCAGATTGCTCAGAGCATCTGGTGATTCCGGGCTAAGCTCAATAATTTTTTCCAGAATTGTGATTGCACCTGAATAATCGCCAGTGCTCAACTTCAGCTTTGCAAGGAGATGCAGATATTCCAGGTTTTCTGGTTCCTCTTCAATCAACTCCTGCACAATTTTCTCAGCTTCCTCACCTCGTCCAGCAGCAATCAGCAGCTTTGCTCGCTCTGCAGTAAGTCCGATGTGGTTTTTGAAGGAACGAAGTCCTTTCGCAAGCACAGAAAGAGCGCCGTCAATTGAGCCAGCTGCAGCGGTGATCCTTGCATAGACAAGAAAATACTCTGGTTTTTTCTCGATGCTCAATGCTTCCTCAATGCTCTCCCTTGCCTCATCATACCTTTTGAGCTGCAAAAGAAGTTCTGCTTTTTTGTACAGAAACTCTGGTGTTCTAGCTTTTTCAAGGAGAAAGTCGTAATGGGCCACCAATTCTTCAATCCTTCCAAGTTTCTGGAACAGTCGTTCCCTTGCAATCAGAAAGAGCTCAGTTTTATAGTCATTGAAAGCGCGTTCGCAAACCTCAAGGGCCTGTTCCAGCTTCCCTACACCTTCAAGCATCTCAACAAGGGCTGATGCACTCTTTTCATGTTTGTGCAACTGGAGATTCTTTTCAAGAGTTTCAATTGCTGGTTCAATCAAACCAAGTTTTTCTAGCACGAGTGCCTTTTCATAGAGAATTTCTGGTATTTGCTGTGAAACTTGGAATGCCTGCTCGTAGGCAGTTACGCTCTCCTCCAATTTCCCAAGTGAGTTAAGAATTCTTGCCTTTTCCAGCAGGGCTTCTGCACTCCTCTTTGTTGCAATTGCTTTCTCAATGTGTTCCAGTGCCTCCTGATACTGCTTTTGTTTGGTGAGCAGCGTAGCAAGTGCAAATCTGGGTTCGTAGGCATCTGGCCTGATTTCAACCGCTCTGCGGTATTCCCCTGCAGCTTTTTCAAACTCTCCTTTTTCAGCAAATACCTTGCCCCTGGCGACATAGGCCTCCACAAGCTCAGGGTTGAGGTAAACTGCCTGCTGATAGCATTCAAGGGCTCGCTCAATCCGCCCCAGTTTGAGGAGAAGATTTCCGATGGAATACCAGAGCTCTGGTGTTTCTTCAGTTTCCACAATTTTCAAGCCAGTTTTCACTGCTTCCTCGTATCTTTCTGCTTTTGCATAACCTTCAAACAGGGCTTTAAGAAGTGCCAGATGTTCTGGTGCAAACATCAAGCCCTTTTCGAATGCCCGTATGGATTCCAAATCTTCTCCTTTTTTTGCAAGCATTCTGCCATACACAAGCCAGAGTTCTGGATTCTGCTCGTCCCTTTTAATTCCTTCCTCAAGGTATTTTATTGTGTCCTCAATTCTTCCTATCTTCTCTCCCATCTCTATCAATTTTGTAAGCACCCTGGGAGATGGGTTTTTCTGGTAGGCAGAAGCATAGCTCTCAAATGCACTCTCATAGGATTTCAAAGCTTCCAGCACCTCTGCTCTTGCCACTAAGGCACGGACATAGCTGTTGTCCAGCTCAAACGCTTTTGTAAATGCATTGCCTGCCTCTGCAAGTTTGCCAATTTCTTTAAGTGCGAGTCCATACTGGTAATAGCCCTCTGCACTCTGCTTGAGTTCAAGGGTGCGTTCCGCACAGATAATTGCATCTCCTGGTTCTCCCATTTCATTTTTCAGGGTTGCCAGGAAAAGCCAGGCAGAGGCATTAGTATTGTCTTTTTCTAGCAGGTTTTCCATGATTTCAACTGCAGTGTTGTAATTCTCCTTCAGATGCATTATTCTGGCAAGCAGAAAGAGGGCATCTGGCCAGTCCTTATTCAGTGAAATTGCTTTTTCCACTGCTTTTTCCGCCTCGTCCAATTTTCCTATCTCAAAGTAGGCATTTGCTTTCTCATACCAAACCTCTGGATTATCCTGTTCCAGCGAAGTGAGCATCTCCTCGTACTTGAGATAAAGCTCTCTTTTTCCAAGTTCCTTTGCAACCCGAATCAGCTCCCTTATGTATTTCACATTCTTTGGCGAGAGTGAAACAGCCATTTCCATTGCGTGGATGCCATCCTTGATTGCATTTCGCTTTATGTCGCACTTTCCTTTCCAAAACCATGCCTCATGTGAGTTTACCTGGACGCTCAGCACCTTCTTGAACATTTGGGAAGCGTCGTCATATTTGCCAAGCTCGTAGAGACACTCACCAGCAAGTTTCATCACATTGTAGTTTGCTCTATCCCTGTCAAGAATCTGGAGGTAAACCCTGAGAGCATCTTCCACACTTCCATGCTTTCTCAAAATTCTGGCTTTGAGAAGATATGCCGCCTGACTTCCTGAAAGAGAAATTACTCTGTCAAGGGCAGCGAGGGCTTCCTTTGTGTTTCCTGATTTTTCCATCACCTCTGCCTTTGCAAGATAGGGTTCAGGGTTATCTGGTGCTTCAGTTATCAGGGCGTCAAAAATTGAGATTGCATCTCCAATCTTTCCAAGTTTTTCTAGGATTTTGCCCTTGAGAAGCAGTGCATCCCTGAAGGTTTTTCTGAGTGAAAGAGCTTGCTCTACTGCTCCCAAGGCCTCAGAGGGTTTGTTGAGCTGCAGAAGCACTGCTGCCTTGCTGTACCATGCTTCTGGATAATGCGGGTTAACCTGAGCAGCGGTCTCAAAGTCCTTGAGGGCTGTGTCTAAATTGTTGAGTTTCATGTGGACAAGGCCCATCCCATGCCAGAATTTTTCATTTCTCGGGTTGATTTTCAATGCTTCTGCGAAATTTTCTGCGGCCTCGCCATACCTGCCAAGTTCGTAGAGCGTAAGCCCACGATTGTTCCATGCCGGCTCATATCTTCTGTTGATTGCAATTGCCCGCTCATAGCATTCAATCTCATCTTCATGTTTCTTGAGTTTGTAGAGTATTAAGCCAAGGGAATACCAGCCAGTTTCGTTGTTCGGCTCAATTTCTATCAGTTTTTTCATTGTTTCAAGGGCTTCGATGTCCTTGTCCAGCTCCATCTTTGTAAGCCCGAGTGCGAGCATGCCCTTGAAGTGGTTTTTGTCCACTTTGGTGACTTTATCAAAGAAGTTTTCTGCTTCTGAGAATTTTGCGAGGTTGTAGTGGGCACAGCCAAGATGGTAGTAGAGTTCTGTGCTAGGAATGAGAGAGTTGAATTTCACCTCAAGCTCAGTTGTTTTCATTGAAACAGTTTCAAGGATGGCTTTCACTCTTTCCGGCGGCTCTGGTGGTGCTCGCATGTGCAGTTCTCTGGAAAAAGGTACAGTAAGAAGTAGCGAGATAAGGTCATTCACGAATTTGGCAGTTGCATCTGGATTCAGTTTCCAGACATCTGTGGCAGCAATGCGGTGAAGTAAGTCCTCTTCTCTGCGGTCAGGTGGTGGTGTATGTTTTTCCTTGCCTTTTAGAATGTTCAGACCCACTCAAACACCGAGATGTAGAAAGATGTTAAGAGATAAAAATGTTGCGAATTGCCGCAGATGCAATCTCAATGCTCAGAATATCAGAACAAGAATTTGACAGACCTTTTTTAGGAAAAGGTGCATCTCCAATGAATTCTCCCAGTCCCCTTTTCATTGGGTTTTGACAGAAAGGGTTTGAAAGATTTGTGTTGCTCGCAGATTCGTTCCAGTCCCCTTTTCATTGGGTTTTGACTGGTAGGAGAAAAAACAAAAAAGAGAAAGTTAAAATCGTTCCAGTCCCCTTTTCATCGGGTTTTGACACGGGTTAGCGATATGTGCGACTCCATTCGTAAACCCGTTCCAGTCCCCTTTTCATTGGGTTTTGACAACAAGGAAATACTCTAAACTCTTTTTAACTCTCTTTGTTCCAGTCCCCTTTTCATTGGGTTTTGACGCACTACTGCTCATTTATTCTCTTTTTCAAGAATTTCTACTAACATGGTTTTCAACAATGGGACATCTTTTTTAACAGTATCCCATACAGCGTCTAAATCTACACCGAAATAACCGTGTATCAACTTATCTCTCATCCTTGCCATTTTATTCCAAGGTATGTGCGGATATCTCATTCTGGTATTCTCACTTAATCTTTTAGTTGCTTCGCCCACTATCTCAAGTTCCCTTATTACACCAGCTTGAATTAAGTTACTCTTCTGGAAGCACTCATAGCTTACTCCTTGCGTATATTCCTCAATTCTTTGTAGTGCATCCAGAATATGTTTCAGGTAAACCGCACCAGAGGTAAGATATGCAGTGGGTGTAACAAAGTAGTGCATCCAGAATATGTTTCAGGTAAACTGTATCGTCTTTACTCATCCATATAACACCTTCATCTCATTTCTTATTCTTTCAATCATGTAAGGGCTTATCGATTTTTCTGTGAGTAATTCCACCTTTACTCCTAGTAACTCAGAGAGTTCTTGCTCAAGCTCTATAATGTCAAGTAAACTTTTCCTTTCTGAAAACTCCACGACGATATCTATATCGCTATCTGGCCTCTCCTCTCCACGAACATATGACCCAAAAATGGCTACCTTTTTCACTCCCCGCTCTTTCAGAAACTGGGTTATCTTTTCAAAGAGTTCTGCTTTGTTCATGATATTCCTTTATGCACTTTGTTGTTTTTAAACCTATCGCTGGATTATCTAGAATGTCCGCCATTATAACTTTCAAGATGCTATGCAGAAATGTTCCAGATGCCACTAGGTAATCCTTCAACATAAACATCCCAGTCCCCTTTTCATTGGGTTTTGACAAATCATGGGAATATTAGGTTTATTAGGAACAAATGTGTTCCAGTCCCCTTTTCATCGGGTTTTGACCACTAAAAAATCGCTTCTGAGTGTTGTCTGTGCTATGTTCCAGTCCCCTTTTCATCGGGTTTTGACACGCAACTTCATAGTTCAAGACATACTAAAACCATAGTTCCAGTCCCCTTTTCATCGGGTTTTGACGGATGGCAGTAGTGCGTCAAAGCGGCAAACGCCCATAGTTCCAGTCCCCTTTTCATCGGGTTTTGACTATGAGAAGCGACATGGTAATCTACCCGAAGAGACAGTTCCAGTCCCCTTTTCATCGGGTTTTGACACGGGTGATAGAATGAAGACCCAAAAGAAGAACGGGGGTTCCAGTCCCCTTTTCATCGGGTTTTGACGTTTTGGATGTCTGCGAACAGGACATTTGGAAAGTTCGTTCCAGTCCCCTTTTCATCGGGTTTTGACTATTAGCAGAGAACCGATTAGTAGATTTAGAAGAAGAGTTCCAGTCCCCTTTTCATCGGGTTTTGACGACGACCGTGTCGTATTGAGCAAGAGCGAGTATGAAGTTCCAGTCCCCTTTTCATCGGGTTTTGACTAAACTCCCTAACCATGTTACCAGCAGCCAACGGCAAGTTCCAGTCCCCTTTTCATCGGGTTTTGACCAGCATCTCGGAGTAAAAAAGCAATCCTGATTTTTATGTTCCAGTCCCCTTTTCATCGGGTTTTGACCTTTTGCTTTGCTTCTTTTACACTGTCATCAATTCGGTTCCAGTCCCCTTTTCATCGGGTTTTGACAGTTGGAGATACAGAGTTTGAACTGTGCAAAGACTACGTTCCAGTCCCCTTTTCATCGGGTTTTGACAAGCAATACCCGATGATGACGGAATGCAACCAAGAAGTTCCAGTCCCCTTTTCATCGGGTTTTGACCCAATTCTTTTATTTTGGTTAATATCATATCTTTTTGTTCCAGTCCCCTTTTCATCGGGTTTTGACTTGCAAAGTGTCTTGCATGCAAACATCTCCAGATTATGTTCCAGTCCCCTTTTCATCGGGTTTTGACCGTAAGGATGTGATTGAGAAGTTTGGAGGCATTGATTGTTCCAGTCCCCTTTTCATCGGGTTTTGACGTGTCACATCTGAAACAGTTGACTATCACACAAAAAGGTTCCAGTCCCCTTTTCATCGGGTTTTGACAAATCGTTCTGTATGTCAAGTATTGCTCTATCTAACAGTTCCAGTCCCCTTTTCATCGGGTTTTGACGGATGGTGATAAAATGAAGTATGTTATAATTTACTGGTTCCAGTCCCCTTTTCATCGGGTTTTGACTTCCGATGCTGAAGCAGTATAAACAACGCTAAACTCCGTTCCAGTCCCCTTTTCATCGGGTTTTGACTAGCGGCTTACATGCTGATAGATATTACATGGTAATGTTCCAGTCCCCTTTTCATCGGGTTTTGACTGAAGAGCCAGCACTTGCAAAATTCCCAAGTGCATCGTTCCAGTCCCCTTTTCATCGGGTTTTGACCTGGATGTTTGAGACCTACAATAGCCAGCATTTCCAGTTCCAGTCCCCTTTTCATCGGGTTTTGACGGAAGGGTGTTTGGACGAGAGAAAACATTATCACGGGGTTCCAGTCCCCTTTTCATCGGGTTTTGACGGATAAGAAAATTGCAGCGGATGAGGAATTAGTATTGTTCCAGTCCCCTTTTCATCGGGTTTTGACTGGTATCACCATCCCCATATACGCTTTGGAGTATATGTTCCAGTCCCCTTTTCATCGGGTTTTGACCAAATCCTCATTTCAAAACATGCAGGGGGTTCACAAGTTCCAGTCCCCTTTTCATCGGGTTTTGACTGCAGACCCGCCCGATTAAGTCCCCAGAGGACTTTCCGTTCCAGTCCCCTTTTCATCGGGTTTTGACAATGCGTTAAGTGTGGTGGTTATCATGTGGGGGTATCCCGTTCCAGTCCCCTTTTCATCGGGTTTTGACTATATTTGCTTCGCCAAAAACTTCCTGCTCCTCGTTAGTTCCAGTCCCCTTTTCATCGGGTTTTGACGCAGCGGTGTTGTTGAATGGCAAGGTAGTTCTAAAAAGTTCCAGTCCCCTTTTCATCGGGTTTTGACGAATGAAAAAGTAATTTCAACCGATTATTTCGGCAATCGTTCCAGTCCCCTTTTCATCGGGTTTTGACTTTAACAAAGATAAAAGGAGGGTGGAGGAAGTTTTACGTTCCAGTCCCCTTTTCATCGGGTTTTGACGGAAGTTTTTGGCGAAGCAAATATACGAGCTGGTTCGCGTTCCAGTCCCCTTTTCATCGGGTTTTGACCTTAACATTCGGATGGTAACCTACACGAGTATCCGCGTTCCAGTCCCCTTTTCATCGGGTTTTGACTATATAGATGCAACGGGTCTTGGTGATGTTGTAGTGTTCCAGTCCCCTTTTCATCGGGTTTTGACAATCCATCCAAGTGGATTTCCTGCCACCTCTTGGTGGTTCCAGTCCCCTTTTCATCGGGTTTTGACCTTGTAATGACGGGTGTTTGCAAGTATTCTATTTGCCGTTCCAGTCCCCTTTTCATCGGGTTTTGACAAACAACCCGTCTGGCTCGTATGTAGTGAAAAACAAGTTCCAGTCCCCTTTTCATCGGGTTTTGACAGGTGTCTGGCGGGGCAGACACGAAGGAGATAACCCCCGTTCCAGTCCCCTTTTCATCGGGTTTTGACGTAGCGTGCGTAACGGTTCAGGACTCCAGTTCAAACGTTCCAGTCCCCTTTTCATCGGGTTTTGACTAAAATCGTGGAAAAAAATGGACAAAAATATACGGTGTTCCAGTCCCCTTTTCATCGGGTTTTGACCAGGACAATCTATGAGGAAATAGAGAGGTATTATAAGTTCCAGTCCCCTTTTCATCGGGTTTTGACTGAAATTTCCAAGGGCTTCTGCAACAGGTGAGGATTGGTTCCAGTCCCCTTTTCATCGGGTTTTGACTTACCTTCTATGATGTCAGATAGTAAAGCATTCACCCGTTCCAGTCCCCTTTTCATCGGGTTTTGACACGGGCGATTTTTTGAGATTTTGCGGGTTTAAACGCAAAATCGTTCTATAAATTGTCGGGGATGTATAATAATGTATCTCTCACGCAGGGATGCCCGACAAATGCGTCTCCCAGAAGGTATACACATGGATACCTCTTGGTGCTAAACAAACCGAGCACCTCTCTCTTTGGAGCCATCTCTACAAATGCTATTCTCAATGTATACCTTCTTTATACCTAGTTTTTACAATCCTTACATCCACCTTAGGTATTCATACACCACTCATTTCTGGCTATTATCAACGCATACCTAAGTATACCTTCTCGATATATGCATCAGGTACACCCTTTAGGTATTCCTACATCCCTCATTTCTGGCTATTATTAACGCATACCTAAGTATACCCACATGTCTATCATAGGCACACCACAAACCAAGCAGATTAACGGGTAAAAATTAACTCACGCTCATAACTGCACTGGTTCTTGCTCAAGCAGATATTCTCCACATCCAAAACCAGCATATTTGCCCACATGGAGGAGGGAACCGAAACGCAAAAGCGCCATTACATCTCTCGAAAATTCGCCCTCATACCATATCTTACCCATGAAGAACATATGATGCCTCGTCACTTTGTTGTGCGAAACCCTTAAAAATTCAGGGAGAATCTTAATTTCAGTGCTACCTATTCTCACATTCTCACTTGCTCTCAACATCTGCTTTATTTTCCCCTCTGCGATTTCCAATTTACCAGTGTAATAATTCGCAAGTGCATTCACTCTAAATGCTAACCTTGCAAGAAGATTTCTAAACTTTGGAGGTGTTTCTACTGTGCCTTCTGCTTTTATCTGTGTTGGCGTCAGAAAATTCAAACACAGCTTACCACTATAGTTCTCCACCTTTACAAGGAAATCCTCAAATCGCAACCTTGGAAAATCTAAATTCAATTTCCCATCTTCAAACACATTCAAATTATTTTCGTCTAACCCTCTTGCTTGAACTCGCTCCAACACAAACTTTCCTCTGTGCCCTCCAATGCTCATTCCACATTCTCCAAGATTTTGCAAAGCACCCACAATCACTGGCAATCCTTTCAAACCACTCCCTACTAAAACAATCCCAAAACTCGCAGTCTCTCCGCATTCATACGCACTTTTGTCCATGCCAGTTTCGCTAATCACAATGGGCCTCGGAATTCCCTCAAGCTTGCTCAAATACCTTGCATTTGCTGGCGCAGATGCCTCAAACAGAGCATAGTAAACACAGTTAGACCGCATTCTACACAACTTACAATCCTGTCTCTTCCTAGAACAGGAAATATCCCGCACATGCTTGGCCAATACTCCCCTTATAAAATTTCCCTTCCATTCTGGTAAACTTGCAGGTTCCTCAAACTTAATCCCAACCACAAAATTTCCTATTTCCAGCATCTACAACAACTTCCCTATTTCTTCACCAAATTTCTCGGTTCTGAACCTTCCTCGCTCCCAGTAACCCAGGCCTGCATTTGCGAGTAACTCCTTGTACCTCCGCATCTCTGCATGAAGCTCAACATCGCTTTCCTCACACAACAATGTCTTTATTATCCCCAAAACTTCTGGAGGCAATGGTATCACAGGTAACTGAATTATCTCATACTGGCTTTCATCTGGGAATAGCAAATGCTCAAAATCTTCTTTTTTTGCCCTGAACCTATCAAGCTTTTCCTCATCGCTCGTCAGTTCATAAATATCTTCGATATCTTTCCGCATTTTTTCCAGCGTAAGATTCACATCCTGCACATTCTTGTTTACCACATGGAAGGCACCGTTAACTCCTAGCAACTGCCCAACTAAAGTAAGCGTGATGCACATGTTCTTTCTTCCACCTCCAACATTTAAAATGACACGCTCCACATTATGTTTCTCGCGCTCTTCCTTTATTATTTCTGCACATACACGCATGAACTCTATGTTCCTTTCAGTTGAATCTATATCTGGATACTCTAGGGTATGCACATGCACCCTCAAGTCGGGAAATTTCTCCAGAAATGCAATACGCACTATCTCTGTAGATGCCCTCACCCTCTTTTCCTGCGTATCAATAATCACAACATCGTTCACATACTGGTTGTGTCTATAAAGCCAGTCAATGTATTCGCTCACAACAGGAGGGCTTGTGCCCATCGGCGCAATCACACATGTCTTCATTTTTCCCACCTCAACACCTTCAATATACCTTGCTGTTCAGCCCACTTCTTCCAGTCGGTAAGATTCTGCACATTCCTAGATTTAATCTTTCCATATATTTCCATTATACGCTCCAAGAGCACACCTGCAGAAACTGTGGTATCTTCAATCATGAGAATTCTTCCACGGAGTTTCTCAATAGGAATTTCTCCGAGAATACCAGTCGCTTCATTACGATTAATTTTTCCCCCACGAGTTTTTAGTATTTCATAAAGAGTTTCCAACCTCTCAATTCCCATGAAAAATAATGGCAATTCCACCCACTTCCTTACTGTATTATTTACCATCTGGGCATCCAACGCTTTCGGTGAGTTAATCCATCTAGGATGCAGGTATTTTATCTCCTCTTGAGAACAGAACACATAGTAATATCTGGTACTTGCTCCTGATAACAAACCCGCAATAAGTAGTGCAGCATTTATTGTGTTAGCACCTCCTACCATATTGAACCACATCTCTTTATCTCGCAGTGCTGAAATTGTGGTTCCAACTACCTCCACTGTCTGCGAAAAATCATTGATGTCAACCTTTACCATGCACACATACTTTAAACTCCTAATTGTGTTCTCTTCGAGCTTCTCTAGATATCTATCTATAATTTCGCCAATGTCCTTTTTATCACTGGATGAGTTAAACCACTCGTCCCTATACTCTCTACACCTACCCTTTTCCATGCATTTAATCACATCTTCCGTTGTAAACATTATCAACGCTTCTGGCTTCCCTTTGTATTTCTCTACCTCATTCTTCACCTCTCCACTCCACTCAAAGAACCTTTGGGCGCTGGTGTACCCTGCCTGTGAGGCCATTTCAAGATAGTAAACGCAAGAAAGTGGCATAGTAACTGCCCCTGGGCTAAGTCCCAAGCCGGTTAAATGATACACACTCATATTCTCAGTCCTGAAGCGTCAATTTAACCCAGCCAATCGGATACAAACTACCTCCGATGCTAGTTAATTTTCTTGAGTCGGGCACTGTAATAGCCAATGGAGACCTCCTTCCCCGCAGAACTTTTTTGAAAATCTCTTCTGCATTCTTATACCCTAGAACTTTCAGCACTGGTAGAAGAGAAGTGCAGAGAAAAGAAGAGCCCATGCCTATCCTGAAAATATACTCTTTATCTCCAGAACTCCTGATAGAAGACTTATAAAAATCTGCAATGTGCTGGTAGTTCTCTTCTTTTCCATACTCGCTGTAAAACGCCTCTTCCATTTCTCCAATTTTCTTGCAATAGGCATCAACATTAGTGAGGATACCATGCAGTTTATTTCTCTCAATCCTTCCAAACTCAATATCAAACTCTACACCTGGCTTTACAAACTCCCCGTATATCTTTCCCTGCTGCCTTCTGAAAGTTCCTCCTCTTTCCGTATGAATCTCAATTGTGCTAAGCGTTAGCACATCCGAAATGCTTTTCGTTGGCTTTGCATCCCTGATGAGAGGGTCTCTTCTTTTCAGGTTTTGCTGAAACAGTTCAAGCCATGGTTGTTCAAAGGACTTTTTCAAATCAAAAATTTCCTCCCCAACATCCTCAACCCGCTTCCCTTTTTTGTTCTGCAATAATTTACTCGCTGCTGTGTAAGTTCTGATTGCACCCTTAATTGAAGAGCCAGGGATATAAACCCTGTTCACAGAATCCTTTATGAAAAAGTGGACAGTGTATGTGCTCTTTGCTGATGTAATCTGAGAATCAATTCCGTACATTGAAACAGAGTCTGGTGGAACTTTGTAATCATTCAGGAAAGACGCCATATCAAATGGATTCATTCTATCCATCATTTTGGATACTAACTCGTTCACCACTCTTTCTTGATTTCCAATCTTTCCAACCACTTTGTGTATATCAACACGATATGCCATTCCTTCTTTCACAACAAAATCATACCCGAGCTTCCCTTTTTCCTCAGAACCGATAAGAAGGGGCGAGAGCGCAGTTAATTTTCCTTTGATTGCAGTGATTTAATCACCCCCTCTACATTGTTGAAATAGAGCGGAATTGTTAACCCTGACCACCACACTCCCCTAAGATGCTCAAACTGGCTACATTTTCCATAAACTGTCTTCTTCCCAATTGTAGAAAATACACTTCCTTCTGTGAAATAGTATCTCGCGGGTTTTGATTCTTTGCCCACACCATCAACCTCACGCCATCCGTGACGACAGATAAGCTTATACCAGCAATCCTTTTCAACTATCCCATTTAATTCATCTTCTGCGGGCACATAAAGAGAAAGATTTGTGAAGTAGTTACCAGAATCCAAAACTTCCAGTGTAGCAAACTCTATTTTCTCGCACTTGCTCCCCACATTTCTGTCGCCACCAATCCCTTCATCCCTCAAAAATCTAAATGCTTCTTCACACAATTTTGTATCACCAGCGTATGCAAACCAGAAACCCCATACATCCCTTTCCGGGTCTATGATATAAGGCACAGAGAACAAAGTGGTAGGCGTTTCCATTTCCCTACCCACACGATTTCTTACTCTGTAAACCCCTTTTGGAGGCGAATAAATAAAATCATCAATCTCTTTACTAGTTTCCTTAAAAAATTCAACATCCACAAATTTCCCTTTCATCTCCTTTTTCTCAGATAAACTTAAAACTTCAAAAGGCATAAGATGTCTTAGTTGTCCTCCACTTTCCACAAATGGAAAACCAGAACTCACACAAAAACCATCTGCAGTGTTCTTTTCCATCCTTTCAAGTATCTTAACCAGCTCTGCATCACCTTCCAACTCGGCAATTGCATTACAAACTGCACCAAAGACCGTATCTGAGTGCAGCACTGGAAACTCTGATTTTGGATAGAAGTTATAGAATCTCACAACATTCAATTTCATATGGCGGTTACACCTCACTACTTAATTTGGGAGCATATCTCACTTATATTTACCTCTTTCAGAGTTTTTCCCTCTCCAACCTTTTTGGCGGCCTTCTCTGCCTTATAATCCTCAGCCGCAGTATAATATATGTTTATGCTGCTGAAAGAGATTTTCCCATAGCCCCTACTACCAGAACCTCCAAGATAGTCATCCTCTAGCATATACAACCCTCCAAACAAAAGTTCTAGAAATTCCTTCGGTTGATCACCCTCATACAATGAAATCACAAATTCCACATCAAACTTAGTACCTGGTAGAACTCGCTCTGTCTGCCTCGGGTTCTTTGCAGTTCCTCTTGCCCTATCTATTGTATTTTCCATTTTTATCTCTACGAAATCAACACTTTCCAACATGGCTTCCTGGTCCTTGCACAAAAATCCATCTCGCACCTTCAACCTTGGCTTCCCACCTTTAGCTTCCCCAGTGGGACCTGGTCCAAAAAGTTTACAGATTGTGCAGGAATCAGTAGCACATGTGCAAAACTTGCCATTCTTTTCCTTCTCCTCAACCAAACTTCTAATCTTGCCTTTCAACGAACTTCCTGGTATGTATGGCAAATCTTTCATCTCGTTGTTTCGCTTCCATTTTATCTTTATCACAGGGTTATCTAGGTCCCCAATACTGTATGTCTCTTTCATTCCACCTATGTGCAGTCCTGTCTCCACAGTAAGCACAGCATTCACCTTTATTCTCCCTTTCAACTTCATTTTTTCTCACCTCTGCTTATTTTTTTCGCACTCATACTTGAAATAGCCCAACAATGCCTCATTAAACGCCTGAAGTTTCTTGTATGTCTCCACATCGTTGGCCTTGATTGCACTTTCAATCGCTGCAAGCAACCAATTTACCATTGGAATACTTTTTTCTTCTTTGACCATGTATGCAATTTTCGGCTTGGTTAGAAGTAAATCCATCTTCACAGTTTCTATATTTCCACGGTCCAGTTTTTTCAACGCACCTGCGATTAGCTCAAAAGCATTCCGCATCTGATTAGGCGTCACTTTTCTAGATAGTTCTCCCGCAATTTCTGCGGCTTTTTGGTCGATCTGCTCATAATTCATGCCCTTCAAATCAATGTTTACTTTTTCTTCCTGTTTCTGTGGACCATGGCCACGATAATCTCTCCGTTCATGTTGTTGATACATTTTTATTCACCTCTCTTTCTTCTTTTTCTTTCAACCTTCTTTTCAGTAATGCATAAGAAAGTGCAACTACCATTTTATGGTATTCCTCTTTATCCGCTTTATCTCCAGGAGGTATCTGGCACAACTTATCTTTCAGGTCCTCAAGTAACTTATTAACCTCTGGCTTTCTTTCGACAAAATGTCTTGCAACCTGATAAGCAATTCTTGCATTTCTTTTTGTGATAGGTAATTCCTTATCTGTAAACAAGAAGAGGAGTTGATAGAGAAATGAAGAGGAAATCTCCTCACAATTTCCTATCTTGTTCCCAAATTCTAATGCTTCTCGCAGTCCATCCCAATCCAATGGTCCATCAAAGATACCTACAGCATTCTTCACAGGCTTGCCTTCACTATCCTTTCTTCCTTTTCCAATTTTTTCTTGCTCCTTCACCATTCTCGCCGCACCATAGATTGGGTACCTCGGCCTGGCAAGTGAAATACCTGCAGAAATCGTAAGTTGGTTTCCAAAAAATTCGGAAAATTCTTTCTGGACTTTCTCGGCAAGAGCAATCGCCTTATCCCATCTCGCAACTGCAAAAAGGTCGTCTCCACCGGAGTATACAACATATACATTTTTTCTCCCGAGTTCTTTTCCAATTATATAGTCCAACCCGCGTGTAAAGAACAAATCAAGTTCACCAGAAAAAGCAGAAAGGTGAGAAAGCACTTTAATCTCTTTCTTAAGCTTTTCACCAAGACTATCTACATCCATAAGGAGATAACCGAGAAAACTCTTTGCTTCTTCTCCTTCATTCTCTGGTTTATCAGATTCCTCTACGCTTGTAAGTGCATCAAATGATTTACCGAGCCAGATAGGCCTATAATCTCTACTAGGTACTGCATCTGCCTTTATATTCTCCAAAAGCCACTCTATGCTTACAAGCTCCCACCAATCTTTGCCTTTGGCCTCTTCTTTCTCCTGGTTAGCTAGCAATTTGCAGACATCTCCTTCTTTTGGTTTGTACATTTTTTCTCCAACAATTTCCACACCTACATCATTGAACTTAATTCCGCTACCACCCCGCCCTGGGCCATACACCATAACAAGATTTTCTGGTTTATTGTAAATTTCACCAAGGATTTCAGATACTTCACACAAACCACATTTTTCAGCATTCTTCTCTCTCGGGGCACCACAATATGAACAAGTAGCTTCTACCTTTTTTTCAAGCTCAAATAAGTTTTCAATCTGGTTGCGGTCTCTTCTCAGCTTTTTCTCTCCTAGCTTCTGTCCAATACTAGTCCAAATTTCCCATGTCTCATCTTCTTTTTTCGGAATGTTATTTGCACTAAATGGAATAGTAGCTATTACCACTCCCAATGGTTCCAAATTTTCCCTGCACCACTGTGTAATTTCTCTTTCTGCCTCATCTAACTTTTCCTTTATGCTCTTGATGTTAGGCGCAAGAATTGCAAAATTTCCACCAGAACAATACACAATAGATTCCTGTCCTAACCCAAGTTTCTCAAGCAAATAATTCACAACAAAGTATTGAACCATTTGGACAAGCAGAGACCTGCCCCTCAACCTTTTTCCAAACCCCTTTCCCGCCTCCTTCTCCTCTGCTCCCCTTTTTATAGTATAAATGAAATTCTGGATTCCTACAAAATCACCACAAACCAACAAAAAGATTTCTTCCTTCTCAAGTTCCCCGTCAGGCTTTTCTATTACCTCAATCCCTTTTTCTTCTTTCCAGAGATAGATTGCATGTGCCATGGCACATGTACTTTTTAAATGATGGTAAAGGGAAATCTGGCATGTAGTTTGTGTATAACTCGGAACAAAGTATGTGTATTCTTTCAGCAACTCAAGAAGACCTCCTATCCTTGTTTTTGCAGAAACATTTTTATTTGTCAAAATCTGGGCCAGCCCCTCTTCAAACCCAGCTTTACATGTTTTGTAATCTAACGGGGGATTCCGCGACGGTTTGCAATAGTGGTAAGGCAGGTAAAACCTTACCACTGGGTAGTGCATTTCCTTCGAAAAAAACGAGCTCAATGGTGTTGTAGTAGGTGAGCCCTTTTCAGCATCAGGGTCATCCAGGTCATCTCTCTGTCTAGAATCCCATCTATCTGCAAGTTGTACAATCTTCAGAATCTCCTTATCATCGTCATCCAACCCATCAATCCTCAATCCCCTCCTTTCATGATGATGGAACTGGATCGCTTTTACAACCTTTTCATCCAATAGGTTCGCAGGAACAAAAGGTCTTAGGAGTTTCGCACTAATATCTTCGTGCCACGCCAGCTCTCCAGCCCTCTGGACAAACTTTCCAATATCGTGGAGTAAGGCAGCCATCCTAATTGTTTCTGCTACTTTATCCTCTTCCTTTGTGCTCACAAAAAGGAGATAAGAAACAAATATATAACCTTTTGTTAGATGATTTCGCCAATTTCATCTCACTTTCTTTTCCCCAACCCTCCCGTCTTCCATGTGCAAAATTCTATCTGCGAACTCAGCTATCCTTGTGTCATGCGTTGCTGCTCCCCACCACTCCCACGCTTTTCAGCAACTCCCTTCCAAATTCTTGAAGAGAAAATTAATAAATACTTCAAACGCATTGATTAAAATGGTGTGAAATGAGAGAAATAGACACCAGAGAAGCAGCAATCTCGGTTTTGAAGGAAAAAATAAACAGCGTGATGAAAGCAAATTCAATTGAGGTTTTGCAAATAATTCTCTTCGGTTCCAGAGCAAGAGGCGATTTTAAAATTCAGAGTGACTGGGATGTGCTTGTAGTGGTGAAGGAACGGCTCTCTGTTAAAGAAAAAATGCTCTATTCAAAAACGATTAGAGAATCTCTAGCCAAAGTCAAAATAGATTGTGATGTGATAATAAAATCGGAACAGGAATTTGAGGGCGGTAAGAAAATGTTTGGCTCTCTGGTGAGAGAGGCCATGAAGGAAGGAATCTCAATATGAATGAAGATGTGAAAAAATGGATGTTAAGGGCAATGGAGGACTGGAAAGTTGTTATCCATGAGAGGTGTTTACCCTCTGAGGAAATTCCCAAAGGTGCTGTTTGTTTTCATTGCCAGCAATTTGTTGAAAAACTGCTGAAATCTTATCTAGTTTTGAAAGGCGTGGATTTCGGGAAAACCCATAATCTTGAGTACCTCCTGGAACTTTGTAAGGCACAGGACAGTGATTTTGAAAACATAGATGTAGGAAACCCCACATTCTATGCCGTGAATATCCGCTATCCAGATGAATTTTATGTTCCCACACTTGAAGAAGCTGAAGAGTGTTATATGATTGCACAAAGAGTAAAAGAATTCATTGAAAAAAAGCTAAACATAATGCTGGAGAATGTCGCTGCAGGAAAGTAAGCACTCCTTCGTTTCATGCCATTATGCAATAATTAATCTCTAAAACAATTACAAAACCCTATTCTTTCTTCCCAGTAATCTTTCCGTCTTCCATGTGCAAAATTCTATCTGCAAACTCAGCTATCCTCGGGTCATGCGTTGCCACAATGAGTGTCTTCTTCTCATTTTTCTGCAACGCTTTGAAAAGCTCCAGAATCTCCAGTCCTGTCTTTTTATCAAGCTCTCCAGTCGGCTCATCAGCCAGAATTATTGCGGGATTGTTCACAAGTGCAGTCGCGATTGCAATCCGTTGCTGCTCCCCACCACTCATCTCATCAGGCAGATGCCCTGCTCTCTCCACCATTCCCACACTCTTCAGCAACTCCATCACCCGCTTCTCCCTTGCCTTCTTCTCGATACCAGCAAGCAATGCAGGCAATTCCACATTCTCATAAGCAGTCAGTGTTGGCACAAGATTGAAGAACTGGAACACCATTCCCACATACCTCCTCCTGTAATCCACAAGTTCCTTCTCACTGTAATTGCAGATGTTCGTGCCCTTCACAATGATTGAGCCAGCAGTGGGCAAATCAATTCCACCAATCAAATTGAGAAGCGTTGTCTTTCCGCATCCAGAAGGTCCGACCACAGCCACAAACTCGCCTTCTTTAATCTCCGCATTCACACCACGCAGCGCAAACACCTCAGTTCTGCCCATCTTATAAACTTTCATCAGGTCCTTTATCACTATCAATCTAACCACCTCTCCATCGCAAAATCTCATTCAACTTCAGCCGTTTCATCGGCAGCACAACTATAAATGTTGTAACCACAAGCACACTCAATGCCACAACAACAATCTGCAAACTCGTTAGCCCAAACACCACATCTCTCACTATCACACTCCCACCAGTCATCACAAGGTCAAAAAGTTTGTTGAACACAAACGCAGTCAAGGCACCTGTGCCAAAACCCAGAATAATACCCACAATTGACACAGTGAGACCCTCGCCCCAGATCAACTTTGCAATCTGTCCGAAACTTCCACCTCTGACAACCATGTTTGCAATCTCCTGCTTCCGCTCCAGCACAGCAATAAACATTATCATTCCGATACCAACTGCAGTAATTATTATCGCAAAAACAAATTCAATTGTGAGGAAATTATAAACAGAACCCACGAGCGGATTCTCTTTCAGCTTCGCCACCTCCTCACTGTAAACCATCACTGCAACCTCGCCACCATAGTTTTCCCGAATGTATTCTCCGCACTCCACATCCCTGCCTTCCTCCACATCCAGAAACAGAAGATACTGCGAAAATTCCAGATTTACACTCTCCTTCGTTATGTAGATGTCGGCTGCAGGCACACTTCCAAAACCAGGCATGTATTTGACAATCCCTGTTATTTTGAAAACCGCTGAAAAATTCCCAGCAGTTATCCTGAGCGTATCCCCCATTGCATATCCTTCCCTCTTTGAAAAACTCTCAGTGATTATTGCACTCTGAGTATCCAGCTTACTAAGTGCCTCCACACTCCCTGCCACAAAGATGCTGCTCTCCACAGGCACCACAGAAGCATAGGCACTCGCATTAAATGTACTCACACTCACACCCGCACTTCCTGCATTCGCTGAAAACACCAGACATTCTGCATACCTCTTAACACCAGGCAACTGTGAGATATTGCCATGAATTGCTGGATAGCCCTGAAGATTATGGGCACCTCCAACTGTTCTGTAAGTGTATCCAGTTACCTTTATGTCCGCTCCGACCTCCGCCTTCACAAGCTTCGCATCGTAAGCAACCTGGGAATCGTAAGTAACAGCCACAAACAGCCCGAAGGCAAGCGCAAGCGAAATCAACATGCACACTGTAGATGCCCTTCTTGGATTTCGCTTCAGATTTTTTTGGAGAAGAGGATGCAACCCTTTCAGGAATGGCTTGGCTGTATTTGAAAACACATCGTAGATTTTCGGTGAAATTCTGGTTACAAGACGGGAGAGCCCGATGATGAGGAAGAACGGTGAAAATGGCACAAGCACCATGAAAATTGCTGAAAGACAGAGCAAACTGATAGCCACCTGGAATCCATAATACTCTGGATGTTTTGCAACCTCAGAAATTGTTATCATTGCCCCATAGGTAATCAACGCAAGTGCCACCATTATTACATCCCTCTTTGGCTTGTAGGGAATTTTTGCTTCCTCCGTGGTATAAGCATGCAGTGCCTCTCGCACCGTAATCTTGCTCACATTCTTTGCAGCCCTGTAACTTGCTATTAAACTGAGAATAATGGCCAGAATCACACAAATTCCAATTGTAAGCGCTGAGACACTGAAGCCCATAACTGACGGCTGCACATCAAAAATGCTGAACGAGGTGGCAAGGAACACCCTTGAAATCAGTATGCCCAGCAGCAATCCAAGAATGCCAGCTACCACACCATAGAATATTGCCTCACCCATCAGAATTGTGAAAATTGTTAATTCAGATGCACCCCTTGCCTTCAAAATCCCAATTTCCCTCCTTCGCTCCGCATAATTCAACTCGCTTCCCAGAGTGCCAAGATAAACACCAAGAATAATGACTGGTAATGAAAGCCCACCCAGCAAAAATCTGATGCCAAGAAGTGTGAACTGGACACTGTTGATTGCAACAACAATTTCCTGATTGTAGCTCACTGTGATGCCATACTCTGCCAGAACATTGTTGAGGTTTCGTTCCATTCTTTTGAGGTTGAACACTGTTGCCTCAGGGTCAGCAGGACTCACAACCTTTGATTTCTCTGCCCAGATGTAAACCACAGTTGCAGCAGGGTAATCTGCAAACAATGCAGACGCCTCTGCAATGTCTATGTAAATCGCTCCTGTTTCATAAATTCCTTGGGACGGTGTTTCTGTTCTGCCACCATATGCAATGCTTCCATCCTCAACAATGCTTGACACATTAAATTGTTTCACGGTAGTATTCTGAAACAGGAAAACGGCATCACCGGGAGAAAGCCCAAGTGTCTGGGCAAGGATTCGTGTGAGTGTGGCATTCCCCTGCCCCACAGAAATCCTTCCTTCAACACCAAGCTTTTCATGATTTTTTATGAAGATAGCATCAACACCATAAACCCCAGTAAATAGAATTTCGGTCTGGTTAATGCTAGTGTTCAGCATTGTCTGGTTTCCTGCAATCACCTTTGAGTAGAGCATAAAACTGCTTTCCTGCACATTCGTCTGGTTGTTCACAAGTGCCTGCACATCCTGTATCTGACTTAAATTCATTTTTTCTCCATAGCCAGAAAATTCGTAAGGGAGAGCTGCAAGTTGCTTCTCAATCATGTAACTGACTGAAGAATCAATGGAAATTCCTTCACCTGCAATCAGCGAGATTGCCACGAGAATCCCAATAATTGAAAAGAAAGTCCGTCTCAAATTTCGTCCCATGGAAAGAAAAGAATATTTGAGGAAAGGATAGGCCTTCATTACCGCCCCAATGAAATGGGGTTATTTATCCTTTGGCTTTCGCAGAACACACACTGCAATGCCAAGCACAACCAAAGTCAGCAGCGAGGTTTCACTCACTGGCTGCGTCACAGTTATCTGAAACTCAGCTCCATTGTTTGCCTCGTTCAATTCTCCCACTGTGTTGCCTGGGTCTGCGTAAACGCTGATGTTATGAGTGCCATACACAGCAATCCAGTAGAAAGTCACTGTCTTGGTCTCCCCGATGGCTAAGGACTCCTTGACCTCGCTCACCTTGATACCATCAACGATGAGATACACCACAACATCAGACACTGCAGCATTTCCCGAGTTCTTGAGTTGAGCAGTAATAGTTACATTGTCCCCTTCTATTGGTGAAGAAGGCGATGCACTGGCATTCTCTATCACAAGGTCAGGGTAGGCAAGGTTTATCTCCACCACATTGTTGGTTTCAACACTCTCAGGCACCTTATTTTTTCCATCCAGAACAACCTTTATTTTGTTCGGACTTGCTTGGAAATAAGTGCTGAAACTCACCGTCTTGCTCTCACTTGCATTCAAGAAGTTCACAAAGGTTTTACCTACAAGCACATCATCTGCGTAAACCTCAACTCTCACCTTTGAAGCCCAATAATTACCTGCATTCCTCACACTCACATTGATTGTGGAATTCTTTCCAGCAGGTGGAAACGCTGGCGTAATCGAAACATCTGCCTGGGAGATTGCAAGGTCTGGCATGTAGGGTTGGTGATGGAAGGTATAGTAAATTTGTTCCACATCAAATGTAAGGTTTGCGTTTGTGGAATTTCGCATTATGTCAAAGAACAATCTGTCGTCGCAGGTGAACACGGGGTCGAGCACATAGGGTGTGATTCCCTCCGGGAATTTGGAAGCAAGCCAAAGGTCGAATTCTGTATCTGTCATGTTCTGCACGGTTGCATTGTTCATGTGCTCTTTCAAAAAGCTTTTGTTGAGTTTTGCGGCTTCCGTGAGCCAGTATGAAAGCTGGGCAAAGGTTTCGTTGCCAAGCGTGACACTTGCGTTTGTCACATCTATTGCCTTCTGCAAACCGCAGGGGGCAGCAACTATCTCATAGTCGCCTGGCTTCAAAATCTGCATGTATTCTATGTCACCATAAATTGCCTCGCCATTAATCAAAACCAATTTCACATCCTTTTCTGTGCTGTTCAAGAGCGAGAGATATGGGTCTGTTTCAAGTTTGGCAAACACTGCAATGTCTGCATAAAGCCCTGTTGCTAAATGTCCTACATAATTATCCCAGCCAATTGAGATTGCAGGATTTCTTGTCACCATCTTCACAATGTCCTGTGGTGTGAAAGTCCCTGGCCAGTATTCATCCGCATACTCATAAAGATACTTCATCTCAAGCAGGAGATTTTTGCCCCCGCTTGGTGACCAGTCCGTTGTAAGCACCAGATTTACACCGCACTGCTTCGCTAGCGAAACATTGGTCGTAGCTCCATAGAGCAACAGATTTGAAACTGGAGAGTGGTAAATCCACGCACCAACTGCAGCCATCTCTGTAAAGTTTTGTTGTGTGAGCGCCACACCATGCACAATTCTTGTAGTATTAGAAAGCAAACCAATTGACTTTATGAAATCAAACTCGTTTAGCGAGGATGCATCCACACCTTCTGCAAGATGCACAATCCAGGCATCAATCGTGCCATTTTCCATCGCACTCCTCAGCGAGTCAATCTCACTCTGTGTCATTGAAGTAACACTTGTCACCCTTGTCCTCACCCTATCCTGTCCGAAGTTGTAGTGCTCCACATTTCTCGCTAGAATCTTTGTGATTGAGTTCAGATTGTCACTCCCTTCCACGCTTGCTGCACCACCTGCAATGTGCTTGATTTCTGCCCATTTAGAAACCTCAGTCACCATGTTAAGGTAGGTAGTACCAGTGAGCAGGTTCTTTGGATTTGTGATGTTCACTCTATACAACGGATGGTTCTGCCACTGATACCTGTTTGTGAATTTTGCAGGCACAGTCCAGAGTGGCATAAAATTGTAGGAGAGGTGGTCATGCACATTCATGAGGGCTGGAAAGATGTAGCCATTCGTGTAAATTTCAAGTGCACCCGCGTACTCAGGTGGCACTGTGTTATTCGCACCCACATAAACAATCTTTGAGGCATTTACTATTACAATTCCATCGTCAATCACTGTAGAACTGTTATCCATCGTCACCACAGTTCCATGGAGAATGAGCCCAATTGCCAAATCACCTCTCGAAGCACTGCCAACAGAAACGCTCTTTTCTCCAGACAAATTGAAACCCAGAGAGAGCATGATTATTACCAGCACCCCGGCACATAAAACCTTTCTTCCTACATTCTGCAGCATGGTAAACCCAGATAGTACATATGGTATTTGGGGTATATAATACCTCTGTTGCCATATCCCTTATTTTGACGCTGAAACTAATGAGCAGTATCTCCGAAAGATACTGGCTAAAATTCAAAAATTGATGCCAGTATGCAAAGCTCCTGATACATCTTTCTTATAAATTTTCAAACGGGTCTTTCAAAATTCCACCGAGGCATAGAAAGTGTTAAATATTTAAGATATCTTATAGATATCTCATGAAACGAATACCTATAACACCCGCAACTGAACTGACTATCAGGAACATACGGGGATTCTATATTCGTAAGGTGACGCCTTTCGGCACCAGCGCCAAGTGGGCAGATCTATATAGAGAAGGAGGTGAGATTCAAGGAATTTCTTCTCGCTCTCTATGAAGTAAGAGAGTGAAATGAAAATACACTGGGAAAGGGTTGATGGCCACTTCTATGGCACAGGAGCCATAGGGGTGTAGGCCGGGAAAAAATCAGTAGGTTTCCCGGTAGTATGTCCACATCAATTCCCTTTCTAATGGCTTTTAGGGTAGTAATGAGTATCTGGCTTTTCCAACTTGTTCGGAGATACTGATGAGACACTAACATTAATATATTCATACTACATACATATCTTCATGTGCAGATTATTTGGGGTGATGGCTAGCTTGAACGTGCCTAAAGAACTTCTTCAAGAGTTCGTTTTCCTGGCCGAAAACGGAAAGATTGGTGCTGACTTTGGCTGTAGCGGTGATAAAACAAGGGGACATAAGGATGGGTGGGGAATTGCAGTGCTTGGAGGAGAAGAGATTTTTTATAAAGAAGCCAATGCTGCAACTGAAAGCCAGAAAATCAATGAGCTGCTAAGCAGGGTTTCTAAACTTGAAAAGGTAAATCTAATTATGCACTTAAGACGTGCATCCGAGAAAAACACAATTTCTGCAGAACACAGCCATCCTTTTTCCGCAGAGCATGGACGAAGAAAGTACTATTTTGCCCACAATGGCGGCCTTGAGAACTACAAGGCAATTGCCCATGGTGGAATGATTGATAGCGAATACATTTTCCAAACACTTTTAAATTACATTGATAAAGGGCTGATTTCTGCAGTGCGAAAACTCAGAGAGATGCTTAACTATTCTTCACTCAATTTCCTGCTTCTATCAGAAGGAGAAATCTATGCCTACAGAGATGCAAAAAAGTGCGCAGATTACTATTCTCTATACTATGCCAGCAAGGATGGGTGTCATGTGGTCTGCTCGGAACGATTGAAACATGGGAAAATGAAATGGAAGAAGATGAAGAATCCCTCGCTTATCAGAATCACGGAAAAAGGTATTGAAGTGCTGTTATGAGATACTTTGTTGAGCCAGATAATCCAATCAATCTTGATTTCACTTTAGATAGCGGACAGGCATTCCGCTGGAGGAAGGAAGGAGAGATATGGGAGGGCATTGTGCGACAGAAAGTGTGCAAATTGAGACAGGAAGGGAGGATGATAACTTTTACTGGCTTTACAATGGAAGAATTTCTTGAGTATTTCGGACTCAACCTTAAAATGAAAGAAGTTGTCGAAACAAGTTTTGGGGCTCCGGAGGTCTCTCATCTTCCAACTGCTTATAAAGGTCTTAGAATTCTAAATCAGGAACTCTATGAATGCCTCTTTTCTTTCCTACTTGCCACAAACACAAACATAAAGCGGATTAAAGCAATGGTGGAAAAAATCTGCCTCACTTACGGAGAGAAAATTGAAGTAGCTGGAAGGATTTATTTTGGTTTTCCTACACCAGAGAAATTTTTGCAATGTTCTGAAAAAATAAAGAATTGCAGCTTGGGTTTCAGAGATTCCAGAATTCTAGAATTGGCAGAAAAAATTGTGGATGGGAAAATAAATCTTGAGAGAATTGCGACATTGGATTATACCAGCGCAAGAAATGCACTGTTGGAGATTAAGGGCGTTGGTCCCAAAGTGGCTGATTGCGTCTGCCTTTTCAGCTTGAAACATTACATGGCGTTTCCAATAGATGTCCATATAAGTTCATGGTTCAGAAAGCAGAACTATATGGAACTTGAGAGTGTGAATGCAGCGCTAAATCAAAAGAAAATGTCTGACAAAATTTACAGAATTCTTTCAGATTTTGCCAGAAAACGGTTTGGAATATTTGCGGGCTATGTGCAACAGTACATTTTTTTAAACGAAATTTTCCAGAACGCAAGAGGTAAAAGCCCAAGGAGCACAATCAAACCTGCCATCACAAATGCGGCCTGGAACCCATAGTGGTCTGAAAGATAACCACCCGTGTAACTCCCAAGCAATGCACCCAAACCAATCCCTGCATTTATCATTCCAATTGCCCAACCCCGTTCTTCAAGCTTAACACTCTCTGAACTTGCTGCGGTTACTGGAAGAACAAAGAAGAGCCAAACAGGAAGAATCCAGATTAGGTAAATGATTGGAAGAGAGTTTGTGATTGAAAGTATGAACCAGATGAGTGAATAGACAAGAATGCTTGCTGCAGCAATTTTTTCTTTTCTATACCTATCTGTAAATTTACCCGCAATGTAACTCGCAGGGATTCCCGTGAGACTAGAACTTGCAATAAAAATCCCTGTGAGCTTTACGCCCGTGAATGTAAACCCGTTGATTGAGACAGAAAAATCAGAGATGTAAACTGGGAAAATTGAGAAAACTGTATAGTTACCCCACATAACGATGGCAGTGAGAAAGCAAAGGAGGTAGATAGTTCTTGCCTTTGTTCTCTTTGTTTGGGACTTGAAGAAAACATCGCCAGAAAGCCAGAGGAACAAAGTACCTAGAATACCCACAATTGTCAATGATATGGAGAATACCACAATGAAGTTGTAAGACAGAGTTTCAGAGGGCAGTATAAATACGAAACCCAGGGCACCTACTACCACACCAATGTTGGAATAGATGTTCAGGATTCCTAATGAACTCCCCTTTTCAGATTTAGTATCTGAAGCAAGGTTCTGGAGCAAAATCTGAGAACTTAATAGCATGTTCTGGAGTGTGCGAGTAACAATGAAAAGGAGGGGTAAAAGAAAAGGGAGGGAAAGAAAAAGCATGCTGCCCACAGCACAACCCATAACCGCTGGCAGTTTCCTAGTTCTGAGTTTGTCAGAAATTCTGCCCCAAAAATAGTTCCCTGCAACTTGTGCTGATAGTGGCAGCCCAGTAACTAAGGTGGCCATCAAATAGTCATTGCTCAACTTGAGCATGTACAGTGGAAAAACCACGATTGCAGCTCCATTTATAAGATTGAACATCATGGCCGAAACCAGATAACTATTAGTGTAGGTTCGCATCACCATGCAAAAATGGAGGGAGTATATTCAGTTTTGGGTGATGGGTCATAAAGATTTGGGGTGCTAGTATATAAAGCAGCATGGTTCTATTCACAACTCCTAAACCTTAATTTATTTCTAAGAATTCCCTGAATAAAAACGAAGGAGGATGGGATGCATGGCAATCT
>JAVZCK010000012.1 GCA_038874435.1 Thermoplasmata archaeon | reverse complement strand
GGTGAGACTTCAATTGGGAATATGGATGCATGGAGACATTACTTAGAAAAGAGAGGGTGTCCCATCTTGCTCCAAATGGGACACACTGCGAATGCTTCCTTTCTACCCAAGGAGGTTTTTATATGCCACTCCCAAATAAAGATTTGTAATGGCTATTCTTTATGACCCGTGTAGTTAATTGTGTAAGGCACAGGTGGTTCTGGCACGAAAGCGGAAAATGAAATTTATTTTGAGTCAGGTATTTTTTATTTATAAAAATCTGAAGATAAAACTACAATTGTTGGTTATTCTAGTATTTGCATGATTTGCACACCATGGGTTGCATCCGTTTACCCTGTGGTTTTGTGCTCACTGCTCAGTTTCAAAACAGAACTGAGGTTTTTCTCTGCATGCTTTCCGAGCGGGGCTACGCCCTACGGTACCTGTGCCAAGGAGATGCTCTTAGCATCTCCGACCTACCCCCGTTTTGGATGAAACCTTTTCGGGCGAAGCCTGAAAAGGTTTCCGTGAACGCTTTTCGGGTGCGAAGCACCCTGAAAAGGGTTCCATCACATTTAAATCCCTTGCTCCTATCTCTTGCCTGATGGAAAAAATAAAGGAGTTGATGCTGAGGGCTGCGGATGAGGTTAGTTTAGCGTTCAAAAAGCACATTCTGGATGCAGATGCAGGCAAAGATGTGGGTATCGGGGCCTCAGGGAGCCCGAGTGAAAAGATAGACATTGTTTGTGAGGAAACTGCCCTGAAAACGCTTGAAGAATCTGGCGTGAGTGTGTTAACCGAGGAAAGGGGTTTCATGGACAAAGGTACAAAGGAATGCTTTGTGCTAGACCCTCTGGATGGCACAATTAACGCTGTGAATGGCCTGCCTTTTTACGCCTTCTCTCTTGCATACGGAAGCCATAACTTGAGTGGGATGCAAATCGGCCTCGTGCGAAATCTTGTCACAGGCGACACATTCTGGGCTGAAAAGGGCAAAGGTGCGTTTCTCAATGGAAAGAGAATTTTCACAAGGGAATTTGATAAGTCCAGATGCATGATTCTTGTCTATATTGGGAAGTATGCATCCGAGGAAGCATGGCGGATTGCAAGAAGTGGAAATCGCACCAGATGCTTTGGTGCAGCAGCCTTGGAACTGTGCTTACTTGCTTCTGGCTTTGCAGACATATACCTGATGAAGAACACAGAGGAAAAAAGGAATCTCAGAATCACGGACATTGCTGCAGGTATCCTCATTTTGCGGGAAGCTGGTGGTATTGCATTAGATGATAAATTTGCGGAGCTGGAAATGCCTCTAAACTTGGAGGCAAGGCGGAGTGTGGTCTGTGCAGGAAAAAAAGAGGGTGTGGAATTTGTGAAGCAATTACTTGAGGTGAGAGGATGAAGTATGGCCTGCTTTTTAATCCCAATGTAAAGAATGCATTAGAGTATGCGAGGCAGGTGTATTCACTCCTTGAAAAGGAGCATATCGTGGTTGATGATGAATGTGCTGAGCTGATGGGAAAAGTGGGTGTAAGAATAGAGGAAGCAGGGATCGACATCTTGATTACAATTGGAGGCGATGGCACAATTCTCAGGGCATTGCATCGCACAAACGCTAAGATTTTTGGCATTAACGCAGGCGTGTTGGGCTTTTTGACGGAAATAAAGGCATCTGAAATCAAGGAAGGAATAGCCCGTTTGCTCACCCAGAAATACATAGTGGAACGAAGGATGCGGGTTGCTGCAAAAATTGATGATGCAAATCTACCAGATGCTTTAAACGAGGTGGTAATTCACACTTCCCAGGTTTCAAAAATGAGGGCATTTGAAATCCATGTGGATGATACACCAATTCAAAAGGTGAGGGCAGATGGCATCATTGTCTCTACACCTACTGGCTCTACATCATACGCAATGAGTGCTGGTTCGCCTATTGTAGACCCAAGAGTGGAAGCAATTGTGATTGTGCCTCTTGCTCCTTTCAAGATGTCAATAAGACCTTATGTTGTGCCAGCAACAAGCCGTGTGGAGGTGAAACTCCCAGCGAGCGAGAAGCCCTGTGTTGTTGTTGTGGATGGACAGGAAGAGGTGAAAATGAAGCCAGGTTCCACAGTGAAAATCCACCGTTCCACCAGAGATGCAGAATTCATCAGATTTGAAACTGATTTTTACAAGAAACTTGAGGAGAAGCTGATTGCAACTACGATTGTGTGAAGGATGCAAATTTCTTACTTCACTTTTACATTTTTATTCATAGGTAGATGTAAAATTCGCAAGGTTTGTATTATAATCAAAACAATAAATTATCTCCTCGTCTAACTTTTCTAAATCTAATAGAACTTTCTCCCGTCTCGGAGAACCATCTGCATTCCTGAAATCTCTTTGGAATGAGCCACACTTAACAAGGGTTGAATCGTCAATCTTTATGTAAGATATCTGGACCAATTAATGCAAGAATTAGCCGACAATCCATATTCTAAAATAGCATTGGATATTACGATGCTATAATTTACAATTTTATTCATACCTTACATCGCCTATAAATGATTTTACAAGGAAAATTATCCCTAATTACTGGTAATAAATTTCTAAGCGCAATTTTTGTGCCTTCTATCAGCATTATGGAGTATCTTTCACTTTCCACAACATCATGCAAAATAAAATAATACGGTTTAGGAATTTTCCGCGCTTCTTCACTTACAAGCTCTACTATAAAATCTCTATCGTTATTTGACAAATTATCTTCTGGGTTGATTCTGATACACCACATCATAGGCTTGTCTGAGTTGCTAAATACCATTTGCCACCCTCCAAATAAATCCGGCCTTTTCTCTTAAGAAATTGTTGAGCGGACCTCACCTGGTGCTTCCACTTTTTGCCAAAATGCTGTCCATTAATCACCCTGTCAACGGAATCATCACAAATATCCGGGTGAATTGATTGGATAAAAAGATGAAGTTCTTTTGTAGTTAAAGGTCCTTTCATCTGTAAAAGGTATAGAATTGTATCTGAAAATATTGCGTTAATTGTTTTTCCCTCCATTATTCTGTTCTTTAATAATTGAATATCAATCCGTTCGATGCTTTCCCTTGATAATCTAGCCAATTCTGTATTTTTTTTATCTATTTTGCTTTTGATTTTATACAAGTTTTTAGCTTCTTCACAAATTTCTTCTAACAGATTCTCACTAAGTATATTCCCAAGTGAATAGTAATTCAACATGTCATTTTTTATGATAGAAATCACTTTTTTATCATCTATTAACACTCCATATTCAAAATTAGTCAACAAACCACCCCTTGTAAGATTCGCCGAGGTAATAATTCCTTTTTTCTCATCTACAAGATACACTTTTGCATGCAATCCACCCAGACTTGAAATTTTAACTTGACCAAATTGTTTATACAATTCTAATAGTGCCGTAGGATCGGTAAGTCCATTCACTATAGTTTGCGTTGTGAGGTTAGTAACAAGTGTGATTGAAATTGAATTTTTTGTATGAAGTGTATTTGATAACATTTTTACTCCATCCAAATCTACAAAAGGTGAAGATATAATCAAGTTATTTGTTGTTTTGCTGATAACATTTATAAATTCATTCTTCCATGGAGATACTAGAAATTTATATTGCATATTTATCACTTTCAATATAAAAAGTATTTCTTTCTTTGCACGGATACATCTGCATTTTTACACACATATAGGGAAAATGATTGCAGATTGTAACAAATCCCCTTTTTGAAACTAACCCAAACTTGGATTTCCAAATAACATGATTTTCTGGAGGGAGGACACTGTCTTTTACTTTGTTGTTTCTATCATAAAAAATCAAGGTTTGAGCATTTTCTTTCAAATTCATATAACCATCAACAACATATTCTGCCTTTCTGTGATAGTTTCCGTTTTTTCCGCTGAAATCTATACCGAATGGCGGATCTGTGATGATGAGGTCAGCATTTACTCCCTCCCAATCATTCATATCCTTTATTTCAAACTTGTTTAGAATCGTCATGTCATACTTTGTGTTTTTTATACCCATCTTCGTCACCATATCTAGATACCTCAGATATGTTGAGGTTTACTATGAAGTTAAATTTCTCAATCTCTTTAAATTATTATTTCTTTATAAACTTTTCTGAGACCTGATTGTACCCACGATTGTTTGAACTCCTATTACCCCTCAAATCCCAGAATGCAAGTGCATGCCAATATAGAATTATTGCTAAGTTCAGACACCCAGCAATGACTGCAGGTAGAAAATACTGTTCGGCAGTGCCTGGCTGAACCACGCCTCCAACCTGTGTTTTCGTTCTCCAGAGTGCAAGAGCAATACCACTATAGCTGACAAGAAACCCTGAGATTGCCAGCACACCAGCCGTCAGGTCAAGCCAGAATTTGTGCGATGCTTTTTCTCTCAAGTTCAGGAAACCGAGGGCTGTGAGCAGTGAAAGTGCGGGAAGGGCTGGAAGGAAATAGCGTGTGTCTTCAATACATCGTGTAGGGTCGTCCCAAGATGAAACCCAGGATAGTTGCATGTAAATTATCAAAAGCGGAAGTGCATAGAGGAAAAGCCACCAAGTATCTGGATTTTTTCTGTAAATCCAGAGCCCAATTGGGAAAAGAAAGAATACGGGCATCACTACGAAAAGGTATTTCAGGATGTTGGGAAGATTGTAAAGGGATGCAAGAGAAGGGGAGAAATAGGATTCAAATATTGAGCTATCGGGTTCAGAAACGCCAGGTGTGTAATTCCCGTCAGTGCTTTGAACCACAACAAATCCGGGAGGATATTGATAGCCAGAGTTAAAAGGGGAGCCGAAGTGTGTGGCATTGTAGTTTGCTATGCAGAGTGCCAGAATCATTGTACCAAGGGCAAAGGGGAGAAAGGGTTTGAGGAAAGTGTGGATACCTTTGCGAATACAGGCCTCGCACTTGTATTGCTTGTAGAGGAAATGAAGAGCGAGAGCAAGAGGGGCAAGGAAAAGAACTACGCTTGAATATCTCACAAGAACACTGAAGCCCATTGCAAGTCCACCAAGGAACGCAAGCAGAACCGAAACAATTGTTCTGTGCTGGCCTCGAATTGCCTCCAGCAGCATTGCAAAACCCGCAAATGCAAGAGCTGTTGTTGCATAGTCGGCCATCCCTTTTTCAAAAACGAGCATGATTCCAATTCCGCAGAATACCTGGAGCAAAGCACCGTAAAACCCAACTTCTGCACCAAACAACCTTCTGCCAGCAATGTAGATTGTAAACGCACAAAGAGCCATAAAAAACACTCCTATGCAATTTGCAATTCCTAGCTTAAGGAAGGCGGCAAGGATTAGAGAGTAACCAGGCGGCCAGTGATTCACGGCATAAAGATGCCCCTCTTTTTCAACCACAGAACACATTGCACCTTTACCAGCACCGCTCTTGTTTGCAATAACCACATAGCTTCCCGGCTGGTCGACAACTACAGTAGCACAGCCATTGGTGTCTGTTCTGGTATTGGCAACGGGAACTAAACCATGGGTTTGTTTCCTCGTCACATTTACAATTGCATTTTGAACTGGGTTTCCAAGCATGTCAGAATTTTTTAGTTCCAGTGACGCGCTGTTTTGCAGCTGGGTTTTTGAAATCACAGAAAGTGAGAAGTGGTATGGCATGGGAGTGCCAAGGGACACAATCTCCCTATGAAAGAGGTTAATCGGAGGGAACCAGGAAGCGTTGAAATATGCTACCCCCAGCAAATAATTACCTCTCCGCAGTTCACGAATTGAAAAATCTCCATTTACGCTTGTGTTTGTCTCCAGAAGAAGTTTGGGTGGTGTCTGCGGTTCTCCCAGGCGATAGAACCTTATGTGAAGGGAGGATGGAATACCAATTACAGCATTACCAGCCAGTAAAAACATTCCATGGTCTTCCAGAACGGAATAGTTCAGTGAAATCGAGCATAGGCAGGTTTGGTTGAAATAAACTTCCTTCACAGCAAAGGCATCATACCAATCCTCCAATCGTACCGCAAACTTTCCTTCAGAGTAAAGAAGAGCCCACTGATAGTACGCTTTTTCGTCAGGCACAACTGGATGATCAAAAGAGTGGGGAAAAAGCTGGGTGAAGAATCCAACGAGGGCAATTGCAGCACAGAGAAATATGATGTGGCGTTTTGTTTCTGACTTCATTGTTGACTCAATGGAAAGAGGGTATTTGGCTTTTTGCACAATCTTTCAGACAGAGCTATCCCAGAGTTTCCCTCACCTTCTCCGTCCACACCTTATTTCCTATGTGTTCGAAAAATGCCAGGACTTTCTCCAGCATAGCCCTGTCTTTCCGAACTATTCCGAGCTCAAACAAAGCTTTGTAGTAATACACATCTGATTTTCCAATTGCTTCATAAATCTCAACAGCTCTTTTTAATTTCGCTTCTGCCTCCTCTCTTTTTCCCTCTGCACTGAGAAGCCTACCAGAAATTAACAAAAATTGTGCCTCAACATCCTTTGCAGAAATCTCACCAGCGATTTCCCCCGCATCGTTGAGATGCACACGGCAACCTTCAAAATCTTTCAGTGCCAGAAGATGTTCCAGTTCCGCCTCCTTTAACATTGCGGAGATGGGTGCATAGGGGGCTAGGGATTCGAGAAAACACTGTCCTCTGAAGACCTGAAACCCATTTTGCTCTGCAACTGCAATAAGTTCCTCAACAAGTCGTGTCTTGCCCACACCACTCTCCCCACCAATAAAAATTGTGGAGCCAGCACCATGCATTGCATTCTCCAGCCTTCGTTTTAGAAACCCAAACTCATTTTCTCTGGCAACAAACTCAGGTGGTAATCTAATAGTTGACATTCAGGCATGTAAACGAAAAAGAATATTTATCAATTTGCAGAAAAAGTATGAAGTGACAGAAATGGGGAATATTGTTGCACAAGGAGAAAAACGCAATGGAATCCCCCACAAGGAACACGCATAACCCACATGTTTTAAATACTGTTTTTTTATCTTGCCATATGGAGGTTTGGAACATTGGAAGATGTAATCGTAAGTGTGGAGTTTACGAAAGAGCGGGAATTCAAGGCAAAAATAGAGTACAACAACGGACAGGTTTCTACGCTGAAGAGTAAGTCACTGGAAGAATTGCTAGGCCTCGTTGTTGAAGAACTCCAGGAATACTTTGACACAAATCTGTAGGTTGAATCATGCTGGACAAACGAACAGACAGAGTGGTGCTCTGGTTTGCCTTGATAGTTGGTATTGTTTCTGGAGTTGGGGGCTACTTTCTCTGGTATCATCCAGTGCCAGCCCTTCTCGCTGGCTTTACGATGTTCCTGCTTGTTTTCGTCATCTACCATTATGCTGGCTGGGGGTTGAAATGGAGAGGCATGGTATTTGGGATTTATGGAGCAGAGGAGGAAGACGAGGAATACTATGACTATGTTGAGAAACACATTGACAGCAGCCAAAGAGGTAAAAAATGAATCTTGTGACAAGAGAGCGGATTCTGGTTCATCTTTCTCTATATTCCAGATACGAAAACGATTTCGAGGTACCAGATGCTATCTCGCAGGAAGGAATTGCAGAGGCAGTTTATGCACCTAGAGCCCATGTTTCCGCAGTGCTGAAGGAAATGAGAGAGGCAGGTGTGGTTTATTCGAAGCTTGCACATGTGAGCAGGGGCTTGCGCAGAAAAAATGTGTATTTTTTGACTGAAAAGGGAAAGGAAAGTGCGAAGCCATTGATAGCAAAGATTAAGGCAGAGATGCCTGAGGCAGTTGATGACCTCCAGACGCTAATGCAAAGAATTGCTGGAAAATCAGAGCGAGTTCTGGAAAAAAGAACAATTGAATTGTTCGGGAGAGATTTAGAGATAAAGAAGGTGAATGAGTTTCTGGCAACTGGGAATGGGAGAATCCTTGTGATTTATGGACTGCCAGGCATCGGAAAAACCCATCTTCTGCTCTACATCGCTCAACTTCATGCATTGCCTTATATAGATTTTCCACAGCCAGTAAGCTCTCTTAGTGAATTTTATACTACTCTAGCAAATGGGCTTGCGAAGAAGGGCAGGTTCCGATTGAAGAAAAATCTTCAGCGAAATGGTTACAGTCCAGAAGTTAGAGCGCTTGCAATTGAGGAAATGAACGGGCTTACAGTTTGTATGGATAATATTCAGAACCTATGGACAATGCAGGAGGAACTACGAAATTTTCTCGCCGAGAATGTGAAGCTGATTGTTGCGACTAGGGAGAGACCCAGCTTTTATACCGAGAGGGATGTTGCCTCTGGTCAAATGGTTGAGATTCAACTTCCAGCACTTGATGAGAGCGCCAGTGTATTGTTGCTGGCAAAAGAAGGAGTTAATGAACGAGAACAGAGGAGCGAGATTTATGCGAAGGCAGGTGGGCATCCACTCATGATGCTCTTGCTTGCAAAAGGAGGCACGGTGGCAAACTGGAAATATCTGTTTGACGAGGTGTTTTCAAAATTGAGTGCAAGTGAGAAACATGTCCTCCAGGTCCTTGCTTTAGCAGGTGAAGTTCCATTGTTGTGGGAACAACTTGGAATTGCTGAGGTGATGGGACTTGAAAGAAAGGGCTTGGTTTACTGGGTTGAAAATTCCTGCTATGTGCATCCACTGCTCAGAGATTTTGTGGTCGGGGCAATGGGCGCACAGGAGCGACAAGCACTGGGTAAGGAAATCTGGGAACTTGTTGGTAAGTTAAGTGAGGCTCCAGCTCTGAAAGTGGGTATGCGTGTGCTGGTTGAAACAGAAAATTATGAGGTTTTGGCCGCATTTCTAGCAGAGCATTTCAGTGAAATAATAGGCATGTTTGAGACAGGTTTTCTCGAGACGGTAGTTGAGAAACTGAGGAAACTGGAGAGAGGGGAAATTGAGTGTATGCGGGCAGAACTTGCAGTGAGGAAGGGCGAATGGATGCATGCTATTGAAATTCTTTCTGGGATTAAGGAAAAGCTTCCTAAATTCTGGGAAATGGAAAAATCTTACATTCTTGCAAGGGCTTACAATTTAGGCATGGATTTTGCGAGAGCGATTGAGGTTGCTGATAAAGGTTATAGAAGGTTCCAGCATCCGAAGTTTCTGCTAGTGAAAGGAAGGGCATATGCGGGAATGGGTGAGTTGGACAAAGCGATGGAAGTATTCTTGGATGCACTTGCTGCAGGTGCAGAGCAGGGCATTGCCCTTGCAGAGCTTGGAAATTTGTTGATGGATAAGGGGGACTATGAGCAAGCAGTCGGATATTTTGAGCGGGCGATTGAGGCAACACCAGATGGTGGAATTAAGAACAAAATCAGGATAAACTTAGCAATTTCAGAAGTAAATTTAGGCAAGAGAGAAAAGGCAGCAGCATTGCTTCATAATGTTTTGAAGGAAACAGAGGATACTGGAGAGTTGATAAATTATGGGTTTGCAGCTGTGAATCTTGCACATGTTTTGCTGGAGGAGAAGCCAGAGGAGGCAGAGACGCTTGCATCGAAAGCTTTGAAGATTGCTGAGAAACTAGATCTGGAGTTGCTCGAAGCACCTGCATTGATTAATCTTGGAAAGGCAGAAATTGCACTCGGGAGGGAAGAAGAGGGGAAGCGAAAGGTGGCTATGGGCGAGGAAAAGTACGCGTTGCTCCGTGCAAATAGCAAGAAATAGCAAAATAATATATATGGCGTTCTTCTTCTAAGCTCAACAGAATGTTATAGAATGGAGGAATAAATTTGACCACGATTGAAGAGCTGATGGCTAAGGAGAAGATAACTCCAGTGGAATTAAAGGAAGCGATGACACTTTGTTTGACTGCGGTAATGAATGGCGATAGAACTCAGGCGGAAAATACAATCAGAACCCTAGCTAAAGATGTTGGAGTGGATTGGGATAAGGAGACCTTGAATAGAGAGAAAAGTATGACGATCATGCACCGCCTTAGACCCTTGGGTATGCGGTCTCGAGATCCAAGGTTGTTTCAGGAAAATTTCCAGAAAATGATGATGTTCATAAACAAATGTAATTGGTAGGAGAATAAACTCGAGTTATCGGTTTTCGGTACCTGACCCCATAGCCAGTGTTTTTTCCCTCTTTTTATAAGTAAACCAAAAATATTTATCTTCCATGAAGTTCACCCAAATTGCAGAGGTGGATTTCCATGCATCAAAATGAAAAAAGCTGCAGTTGCAGCAGGGAAGCAATATGGCCTGAATGCAAGTTTCAGATTGTGAGGAAGGAAAGGTTAGCTCAGAATATAAATTTATGGGAAGTTACAGCTCCATTGATTGCAGAGAGGGCGCAAGCAGGGCAGTTCGTGATGGTGCGAATTCACGAAAAGGGTGAGCGAATTCCATTGACGCTAGCAGATTGGGACAAGAGCAAAGGAACAATTACACTCGTGTTCATGGAAATCGGGAAGACAACAAAGCAGATGGGGTTGCTGAAGGAGTGCGATTGCGTCCCAGATTTGATTGGACCTTTAGGTGCTCCCACACATGTGGAAAAGTTTGGTACTGTAGTTTGCGTGGGTGGCGGTGTTGGTGTCGCACCTGCTTTTGCAGTTGCCAGAGCAATGAAAAGTGCAGGTAACAAGGTGATTAATATAATGGGTGCGAGAACAAAGGACTTGCTTTTCTGGGAGAATAAAATGCGAAGCGTGAGTGATGAGTTGATTGTTACCACAGATGATGGAAGTTACGGAAGAAAAGGGGTTGTCACAGAGCCGCTGAAGGAAGTGCTGGAGCGGGAAAAAGTGAACCTGGTGTTTGCTGTTGGGCCAGCAATTATGATGAAGTTCTGTGCAGCTACAACAAAGCCATTCAATGTAAAGACGGTTGTGAGCTTGAATCCAATCATGGTTGATGGAACTGGAATGTGCGGCTGCTGTAGGGTGACAGTGGGCGGAGAGACAAAGTTTGCGTGTGTCCATGGACCTGACTTTGATGGACATCTTGTGGATTGGAATGAGTTTATGGCAAGACAGAGAATTTATCTGGAAGAGGAGAAGCTCTCGCTCCAGCTGTGGGAAAACCAGATGAAGGGGGTGCAGTAAATGGCAAAGTTGAATCTTGAGAGAACGCATCTACCAAAGCAGAAGCCAGAGGAGAGAGTAAAGAACTTCAATGAGGTGGCTTTGGGTTTCACGGAGGACCTGGCTGTTAAGGAAGCGGAACGGTGTCTGCAATGTCCGAAGCATCCCTGCATTGACGGCTGCCCAGTGAATAACGACATTCCCGGCTTTATCAAGGCAATCAAGGAAAGAAATTTTGTTGAGGCGGTTAGAGTTCTGAAGAAGACGAATGCACTACCTGGAATCTGTGGTAGAGTGTGTCCGCAGGAAAAGCAGTGCGAGGCCGTGTGCACGCTGGCAAAGAAAAATGCACCAATTGCAATTGGAGCACTGGAAAGGTTTGTGGCTGACTGGGCAAGAGCACATCCAGATATGGTTCCAAAGGATGAGATTGCACCGCCAACTGGAAAAAAGGTGGCGGTTGTGGGTTCTGGGCCCGCCGGACTTACCTGTGCTGCAGACCTTGCAAAGATGGGGCATAGAGTGACAATTTTCGATGCGTTGCATTATGCAGGTGGCGTGTTGATGTACGGGATTCCAGAGTTCAGATTGCCAAAACAGATAGTGCAGGAGGAGGTGGATTATGTGGCCTCGCTCGGTGTTGAAATCCGACTGGATACAGTGATAGGAAGAATGGTTACAGTGGATGAGCTTTTGCAGAAATACGATGCAGTGTTTCTAGGCACAGGTGCTGGCCTTCCAATGTTTTTGAATATTCCGGGCGAGAATCTGAATGGAATTTATTCTGCAAATGAGTTTCTCACAAGAATCAATTTGATGAAGGCGTATCTTTTCCCTGAGTATGATACTCCAGTGAAGAAGGGGAAGCGAGTGGCGGTGATTGGTGGCGGAAATGTGGCAATGGATGCAGCGAGGTGTGCAAAAAGGATTGGTTATGAGGAGGTATATGTGGTTTATAGACGGGGAAAAGCAGAGATGCCTGCAAGAGCTGAGGAAGTAGAAAATGCAGAGGAGGAAGGCATTATCTTTAAGTTCCTGACAAATCCGAAGCGGTTCATTGGAGATGAGAAGGGCTGGGTTAAGGCAATGGAGTGCTACGAAATGATGCTGGGTGAGCCAGATGCTTCTGGAAGAAGAAAACCGATTCCGAAGCCAAACAGTGAGTTCACAATGGAAGTGGATGCGGTGATTGTTGCTCTCGGGACAAGTCCCAATCCATTGGTTTCTTCAACGACACCTGGACTTGAGACTACAAAGCATGGAACCCTTGTGACGGATGAGAAGACAGGAAAGACAAAGAAGGATAGGGTTTGGGCTGGTGGAGATGCTGTGACTGGCTCTGCAACGGTAATCAGTGCGATGGGTGCTGGAAAGCGGGCTGCAAAGGACATAGATGCGTGGCTGAGGGGAAGGTAAACAGTGCTGGCTACCTTAGACCCATTTTCCAAAAATGGAAAAATTTTCAATTTTTTTCTAAAAATGGAAAATGTACACTCCAGAAACAAGTAACGATTTTTCATATGATTTTTAATTCATTACATATTTCTAATCAAATCGTCTTTTATTATTTTTACTCTCTCCACTTGTCCTTTTGCAGGGTATCTCTCATAAAACCCATCTCTTCTGAATTTGTTTTTGATATTAGACCACTTTGCAATTTTTTGCTCAAAAACCCTGGGTGCTTTATCACGCATCCATTCGTCAAAGGTAGTGTTGTCTTTTAGAAGTTCGCCTAATACCCTGACAAAAGCTTTTAGGGTCACGCTTTCAGTAATCATGTATTTTTTATCGCCCCATTCTGGGGAGAATACATTGGATACAGCTTTGAACCAGTCGATAAATAATTCTGTCACCGTGCAGGTGATTTTCGAATCAAACCAAGAGACATCACCAAATTTTTTCCGTATCTTTTCGTCATTCACAAGTTTGTAAATTTCATTGAAGAGTTCCGATTGTAAGATCCATTTTTCCTGTCTGCTCCTTCCGCCCAATCTGTTTATCTTGTATCTCAATGGAGACCTTGCATCCTCATACAGACCAATGACAACTTTAGCAGCGAGTTTTTTCTCCTTGCTAGTACTAAAGGTCACTTTCTCCATTAAGTCCACTAAATGGGATTTGTTTATTTTGGTATGAGTGGAATTTATGATTACAAACATTTCGGCGGCGAAATCTTCCTGACGCCCATCAAAAATCATTACTGGCACATATATGTTTTTTATATTTTCAGAATTCTCTTTGGCATAAAAATAAAGTCCAGCTAATCTATGCTGTCCATCGATAATATAGTATTTTTCTCTCGGCTCGGTGAGGTTGCCAACAGTATCATAGTTTTCCAATGGTTTGAAATCGAGTTTTTCAGGAGTGTACAACAGAATTGCACCTGGGATCAGCGGCTGCTCATTAGCATTTCTATAAAAATCTCTTATATCTCTGACCTTTCTGCGAATTAACATTCGCTGGAATGCCTTATCTGTTTTTTCAATCTTTGAGATAAATTCTACAATCTCATCGTTCTCTTCTTTCTTACTAGGACTCTCCATAGGCAACTCTTCCCCTTCCAGATATTACCTAGTCATGAACCTGACTTTTTCCAGAATGTCTTCTGCACGATAATTTACGAAATAAAAAACACCGTCTTTCTGCTGGATTTTTATTGCGAGCATATAAAACCACCAGCGTTGTATTATTATGGGTGTATTTAATTTTTTTGTATAGAACCCGCACGAGAAGGGCGATAAAGATTAGCCATTACTGAGACTTGGAGATGGTAGATTATACCATAAATCCAAATCTTTATATTCTGAGAAGAAAGGATTTTTGCATTAGTGCTACATTATTGTTAAAATATTTAATATATAATTCTAACTTTGATATCTACTAATCGACTTTCTCCATAAGATAACTAAAAAGTTATAACCTTTTGGTTACAGAGAGAAGAGTAAATTGAAGAAGAAAAGAAATAATGAATACAATAGATAACTCATATTTGAGTTCTAGCAAGAGAGTTAATACCAAAAATCCAAAACTACACGAAGGTTTCTTATTCAAAGCAAAAATGACGAGAAAAGAATAAATATAGGGGATATATTATCATGAACATGGCATATGAGCAAATCTTTGGTTGGGCATATAGTATTGGGGCTAACATTGTGAATAATGAAAAAATGTACGATAGAGATACAGGGAGAGATCTTCTCAGGCGTTTGATCTTTGATTTAAGGGCTGAGGAAACACCAGGACGCTTTTTAGAAAAGTTGTCTAAAAGGTTGATGGAATATAAAACGAACACAAATATCCAGGCAAATGTATGGATACATCCAGAAATAATGAGAACAGAGTGGCATGCAGATAGTTTCTATTATATGAAAGCGGCAGTACTCACTGGTCTTCTGAACGCACTGTCCTCGTCAGGTAAGGAATTAGAAAAAGGAGGCGAAGAAGAATGAAAGTCGTACAAGTATCGATATTAGGAAAGATATCGGGCAATGTGAACGCCGATGAAGTGATTGGTACGAGAGTGACGCTGAAGAAAATGTACTCTTCAAGTGGGGAAGTACTACCATTCGTGTCTGCTAGAGCCGTGAAGTATGCGATACGGGATGCGTTACGAAACCGAGGTTTGGAAGTAGATCCATTTATTAGTGATCCGAAGGCGACAGAGGCGCTTCGCTTAGCAGATACAGGGGACCCTAAGAAGTATGTTGACAATGATCTTTTTGGATACATGTCAACAAAGGGTAGAGGTAAAACCGCAGAGAGACGCCAGGCACCAGTTGCCCTTTCTTATTTCAAAGCAATAAAGGACACACCAGTAAAATCCGAATTTGGTGCAAGGTTTCCAAGACAATGGGCAGGCAAAGTAGATGATAACCCAGTTCCTTTCGAAGTCGAAATTGCGGAGTTTGTTGGAAAATTGAATTGCATAATGTATGACTATATAGGCAAATTTGAAGATGGCTCGGTGTTGGATGGTGGAGAGCGGGCAAAAAGAATAAAAAATTTTGCCGAGATCTTGCTTGCGCCAGCATACGTACTCCCACGACGTACAAATTCATTGAATATCCCAGAGTACATAGCATCACTAGTGGTGCTCTCAGAAAATGGGCCATTACCTATCTATCAACACCTCGATTATGATTTTGAAAATAATAGAATATCTTTAGAAAACCTAAAAATGATTACGAACAGAGAAGAGATTGTAAATAAAGCCAGTAAAATACTGTTTATTGATTACAAGGGCAGCATAGGTGATTTACCACAAAAAATAGAAAAAGCTAGTGTCGGCAAGGCAGTTGACGAAATCACTAAATTTCTATGAAGAATATGAAAGCTCTGGTAATTAGGATTACCTTTTTCGAAGCGTTCTTTAAAGTGCACTATACTAAAACTTCCAGGCTGAGCTATCCCATTCCGCTGCCAACATCTGTAGCTGGAATGTTTGGAAGTATGCTTGGGCTCTCAAGAAGAAATGCTGCTCGCACCTTTACAGATTGTGTTTTCGGTGCATGTGTAGATTCTTCTAAAAAAATTGCCGAAAACAGGGAGAATGCTACCTATATGCTCTTCAGTAAACTTAAACAGCAGAATAGGGGTAAGGGCGTAGAAACCATTTCAATTCTTAACGAGCCCACATACTTAATAGCAATTGGGGGTGATGAATCAAAGATTATGGAAATAGGCAATCAGCTCAGTAAAGCGATATGTTATCTCCCATTTGGTGGTCAAAATGACTTTTTCGTAAAAGATTGGGAAATTGTTGGCAATTTTGAAATTAAGAATAGTGAGTTCGTCTCAAATTATATCCCAACCATGTGGATTGGCGAGATAACATCGGGTACCTCTTTCCAGATATTGCCCGTAAACCATAATTTGGCAGATATTGATAAAAATTTCACATTTATTCTTAATGGGTGTGTCAAACTGAAAAAGGAGCGTATGAATGAAATAAATACGGTTGAAGTAAGCGGTAAGTACATTGCGCTCTATCCACTCCATAAATTTGTATTGGTGGGGGAATGGAGGACATAAGGATAGAATGGGAATCTCCCTATGCGAAAGAAAGTCATCCAAACAAATGTCTTTTTTGCCATGTAGATGAAGTACGACGAATATACAGGAAATTCTCGTCTTTTTACGGATTGAACGACAAAAAGATAGAAGAGATGATTTCGGAAGTAATAGAATACCATGATTGGGGTAAGCTCAATCCAGCTTGGAATTTCAACGGGGAGACGACGCATGCTGATTTTTCTGTACAATATTATCTCAAGAAGAAATCCGAAGAAAAACAAGATCTTGGTGAATATGACTGCTTGGTAGCATACCTTATTCTAAAACACCATGGAAACTTGAGAGTAACTACAGGATTTGAGCGATACCGAGAATTGATTGAGTCGTTGGGGCCAGAAGGAAAATTGAGGAGTTGGTTCTTTAACACTTTTGATTTCAAAAAAAGAGTGGAACTCGCTGATGCGTATGGCCTCTTCAAGATTGCAGATTGTCTATCTGCATCTTCTAAATCTGGATATATACCCAGAAAGCCCGATTTAAATGAAGCAAATTTGAATAGTTTTCTTAACGACCCATATAGGAAGGCGGAGCAAGAGGATATCAAGAATATAGGTAGAATCGGTTTTCTGAGAGCACCTACTGGTTGGGGAAAAACTAGTGCATCTCCTTTATATATTATTAATAAAGATATAAAAAAAGTGTTCTTTATTTTTCCAACTATCACTGCAATAAATAGTTTTCATAATAAATTGAGCAACTTATTTGATTCAGATGTTGGGAAGTATTTCTACTTCTATGATGTTGAGATTGCAGATGAAAGACTAGAAAAGAGCTATGTTGATTGGCGAATTTTTGAAAGCCAGCATTTTCTCCAACCTTATATGATAACCTCTATTGACCAAGTTCTGCTTTCATTTCTTCAGACAGGTAGTTATCATATGAAACGTGTAATGTTCAGGAATACTGCAGTTATTATAGATGAAGTGCATCTACTAAATGATAAAATGCTCTTTTTATTACTTCATATTTTTAAAAAATTCATCGATGTTTACAATCTTAATATTTTATTTATGTCTGCCACTTTTCCAGACGGGTTGAGAGAGGCAATTCGAGAAAAAATGGGCATAATAACAAATGAGAAAGATTTTGTAGATAGAATTAGTTTGTGTGCTGACCTATGTAGGGTTAAATTTGAAGTGAGGGAGTGCATGCTTGCAGAGGAAGTGGCCAAAGTTGTAGAAGCAGGTAAAAAGAAGAAAGTATTGGTTATCTGCAACACAGTTGAAAGTGCCGTGAAAATTAAGCGTGAAATAGAAAAATACGAAGGAGTATGTTCTCTTCTCCTTCATGGGAGGTTTATATACAACACTAGAAGAGAAATTGAGGAAAAAATTGAGGAGTTAGCGACAACTCCACATATATTGGTCGCTACACAGGTCTGTGAAGTATCTTTGGATATTTCATATGATGTGATGTTCACAGAGCTGGCACCGTTGCCATCTCTTATTCAAAGATTCGGGCGAGTCAACAGGAGAGGTAAAACGACAAGAGAAGTGAATGTGTTTATTTACAATCCCGAAGTAAAAAATGAAAAATATTATCCCTACGAACGAGATGAATTAGAAATTTCTAAAAAATTTTTAGAGGAATTGCGGGAGATAAAAACTGAACTTGAGTTGTTTAATAAGCTGAATGAGGTATACTCAAAAGAGGAGATGTTAGAAAAGCTCAATAAGGCAGGAGATGAATTGAAGCTTGAAACTGGGTTTGAAAACACAAATAGGGCTGGATATTTTTTCAGCTTGGATATATCAGAGGAAGAGGCAATGAAACTATTGTCCTATCGAGAGAGTTTCACAACTTTGATAATCCCATACACGGGTCTCATTTTCTCTGAGACCGAAGAAGGGGAAGCTTTGATGGGTAGAATTGAAAGATTGATAAAAAGATACGAAGAGGAAGACGAAAAGTTATCTGTTGTCTCACAACTGAAGGGGTATGCTGTTCAGGTGCCAATATATTCTGTGAAAGGATGTGTAGATAGAAGATACGGAGGTTTGCCACTCGTTAATAAAGCAGGGAATTTTGTTTACCACGAAAGGTATGGTTTTATAAGAAATGAAGAGCTAAACACAGTCCTGGGGTGAAAGAAATGTGGAAAGAAAAACTTAGAGAGTTTATTTTTGAGAAAGATGTAGATGGAAACTACAATGTGGACACAGAGTACATAATGGGAATTTGGGATATATTCCCTAACCTTGTGCCCTTTAAAGAGACAGATAGAGGGTATGCGGGACAGAGATGGAAAATAAAAAACGATATTGATAAATATAAACAAGAAAACAACAGTGAAATGGTTAGAAATAAAATTATGGAATTTCTGGAAGTTATTGTTGAACAATCTATAAATGAAGAAGCCAAGTCATTTATTTGGCCCACTATGATTAAAGAGTCAAATTTGAATATGATCGGAGAAGGTGTTGAAGAAGAGGAGGAGCTCTGGCGAGTTCTGTACTTAATATATACGGGGGTCAAATTCGGCAGCTATATCGTTAATATGGATAATATCGGCGATTCTGGCAGAAAATGGTTGCGGAATACGCTAATAACATCTACGGTGATAATGGGAAGGAAAGGCCTGGATTTCAAACCAATAATGGAGAGACTTAAAATCAGGTTCAATCCTGCATCGCAGCCGTTTTTCAGCACACTAGTACTTCTCCAGTTCTGGGCAGTTAAAGGATTGGAGGATTGGCGTAAATATGAAGGTGAAACCAATGTTGAACCATGGGAAAGAATAATTTCTGAAAAATTTGGAGCGGATTTTGGGTGGTCTGAAAATACGACATTAGTAATATTTGGGAGAGAAACAAAAGGGATGTATCATGTGTTCCCTCAATCTATAAATCTAATTAAAAAGTGGTTAAATCCAGAAAACACTACAGTTGAATTTTTGAATTCAATTGTAAACATCTCTGACCAACAACTCAGAGAATTGGCCACCAAAAAAAGGGAGATGTTGGTGTATTATCTCCTCAGATATCACCGTATTAATGGGGAGCTTCTTTCACAGATTATAGAAATAAAGTGCAACACAGAGCTGAAGAAGCATAGAGGTATTTATGGTGTTGCAGGGGCAAAGCAATTCTACGGAATCCTCTGACGAAACCATAGAAATAGACCCTGAGATTTTAGTAGGTGGAGTAAAGGTAAACTACTATTTTCATTGCAAAACCCAGCTCTGGCTTTTTTCTCATTATATTACATATGAACAAGAATCTGATTTAGTTATTGCTGGTAAGATACTTGAAAAAGAAAGTTTCAAGAATATCAAAACAAAAAATTTACTTATAGATGATAAGATTTCGTTAGATTTTGTCAAAAGTTCTGGTGGTTTGGTTGTGGTAGATATAAAGAAATCAAGCAAGTTTGAAGAAGCCCACATCTATCAAGTTCTGTATTATCTCTGGTATCTGAAAAATATAAAGAAAGTTTTGAAAGTTAAGGGCATCGTAGCGTATCCAAGTGAGCGGAAGAGGACAGAAGTAAATTTGACTGCTGAGAAAGAATCTGAAATGTTGAGAATTTTGGAAGAGATTAATAAGATAATCTCTTTACCAGAATCTCCAAAGCCCGTTTACAAACCCTATTGCAAGTCCTGTGCCTATTACGAATTCTGCTGGGTGTGAGAAAATGAAAGTAAACTATTACATCTTGAGAAATGGAAAACTGCTTCGGAAGGAGAACACAGTGTACTTTGTGTTTGCAAAGGATGAAAGCCAGCCACAGCCATTTTCTGCAGAAGTGGATGGAGAGGAAGTAGAGGTAGAAACCGAGAATTTGTCTGAAAAGCCAGAGTATGAGAGAAGAATTTTACCAATTGAACAGATCAACTCAATTTTTGGAATTGGCAGGGTGTCAATAACATCTGGAGTAATCTCATTTCTGGCAAAGCAGAAAATTCCAGTGCATTTCTTTGGCTATTACGGACATTATGAATCTACACTGTACCCGCATGAAAGTTTGCTTTCTGGCGAGATGCACATAAGACAGGCAGCATACTATCTAGATAGAATGAAGCGTTTAAAACTCGCAAGAAAATTTGTCGAAGGTGCTGCAAAAAACATTCTGCGAAATCTGGAGTATTACCAGAACGAGGGTAAGAATCTGAACGAGGAGATTATTACGATAAAAAATCATATCGCGAATTTAGACCAGTACAATGATGTGAGTGAATTGATGGCAATAGAGGGAACAATCAGGAACATCTATTATGGCACATTTTCTAAAATTCTGAAGGAGACATTTCAGTTTGAGGGTAGAACAAAACACCCACCAGAGAATCCAATCAATGCAATGATCAGTTTTGGCAACTCCCTCTTGTATGGAGTGACGATAAATGCAATATACCATACGCAACTGGATCAAACAATATCTTTTCTTCATGAACCTTCAGAGCGAAGATTTTCTCTCTCTTTGGATATCTCAGAGATTTTCAAACCGTTTCTGGTAGATAGAACAATTTTTAAGCTTGTGAACAAGGATGTGATTACAGAAAACGATTTTGTGAAAGAATTGAATGGATGCCTGCTTAATAAATCTGGTAAAGAAAAATTTGTTAGAGATTTTGATGAACGGCTTAAGACAACGATAAAACATAGAGAGCTTGGAAGAAATGTGTCTTACGAACGCTTGATATACCTTGAGTGTCTGAAACTTTGCAAGGAATTTTTGAGCTTGAAACCGTATGAACCGTTTGTTATATGGTGGTAGAATATGTATGTGATAATTGTGTATGATGTGAGTGTGGAAAGGGTTTCCAAAGTGTGCAACTTCTTGCGTTGTTTTCTGGCATGGGTGCAGAATTCAGTGTTTGAAGGCGAATTAACTGACTCTCAATTCTTGCGTGTAGAAAGTGGCTTGAAGGAGATTATAGACGAGAATGTAGATTCTGTGAGGATTTACATTCTGAGAACATCTGATGCTGTAAAAATTAAAACGATTGGTGTTGAAAAAGCCCAGTTAGGCACGATTATTTAAATGTCATTGTAGTATTTGCTTAGGGCGGGTGAGAAGTTATAAGCCATTTCCACATAGGTAAGAATTTAATTGTCTTGTTTTCAATCTTCAGTTTATCTTCATAGTCCCAAGTGATTGTTAGTAATTCTTTACAATTTAGCTGCTCAGAAGCTTTAATTAAAGACCTAATTTCTCTTCTTTCAACTTCATCTTTTCCCGATGCGCATGTGACTTGAATTAAGAGAGTTACTCTCCTGTCATTCTTGATTACGAAATCTACTTCGTGTTGCTGAGCATCCTTCCAATAATAGACCTCTGATTCTTTGGCCCAATAACTTCTTCTTCTCAACAACTCTACAGCAACCAGATTTTCCATTAAGCTACCAATATTTTCAGATATTTTAAAGCCGATTGTATTTACAATCCCGTTGTCTATGCAATAAATCTTCTTTGGTGCAATAATACTCTCCTTAAGTTTTGGAGAATATTTTTCTAATAAGAAAATTAAATATGCATTGGAGAGATAACCAGTGTAATCTTTTACTGTGTGGACGCTTTTTAAGTTTAAGATGTTTTTCAGTCTATTGAATGACACTTCCTGTGCGCAGTTTGAAACATAGCATTTTGCCAACTCCTTCAGCACATTCTTAAATTTGATGTTGTATCTTAGGATTACATCTCTCTCAACAATATCACTATAGTTTTCAGAGATGAAACGTCCTCCTACCTTATGGGCTAGGGGGAAACCGCCCGTTTTCAAGTATTCAACCAGCAAATTTTTTGTCTTTGCTATATCCGCCGTTAGGTACATGTTTGGGTTGAAGTCGTTTAAGAGCAAGTACTCCCTGAAACTGAAAGGAAAAAGATCAAAGTCAATGTGTCTCCCAGTTAGAAAAGTTGCAAATTCTTTGCTCATTAACCTCGCATTGCTGCCCGTGATTATCACTTTTTTAGTTGGTAATATCCTGGATATGAATCTCTCCCAGCCATCAACATACTGAATCTCGTCGAAGACTATAAACTCCACGCTCCCCTTTAAGGAGGCTATGGCTTCTAGGAGGGTATTCAGTTCTTCCCGTCTTAGCTGGAGTCTTTCATCCTCGAAATTTACATATGCAGCATTTTTCTGCTGAGTTAACATAAACGCAAGCATAGATTTACCGCATCTTCTCACTCCTGTAATTATGCTTGCTACATCCTCAGTTATTTTCTCCACTTTTAGCTCCCTTTCTACTATTTTCTCAGTTCTCACTTTACTCTTCAATTCCTCTTCCTTATCCACTATTGCGGATTTTATGGCTTCTGTGCTAACCATATGTTAGTTGGTAATACAAACTTTTATATGAAGTTTGCGTTAGTGATGCAAATATTTCTTATCTCCATATTGACTTGAGTTTGCTGACTACGGTTCTCATGCATAAGAAAATAGAGTTTTTTGTTCTTAGGGATAGGGTAGAGAATCATTTGTGCAGTGACAGCATACCGCTTAGACAATGGGGAAATATTATGTGATGATTGATAGAGATTACGCTTTTGTGGGGATTTTGTAGATGAGAAAGAAATGTATTCGTCGGGGATCCATGCGTGAGGAATACATTATTATACATCCCCGACAATTAAGGTAATGAATTTGCGTTTAAACCCACAAAATCTCAAAAACTTGCCCGTGTTCAAACTGGACTAAGGTAGGATTGAAATATATACACACTAACTGGCTGAAACCTATCATACAAACGTTCAAACTGGACTAAGGTAGGATTGAAATTTATAATACCTCTCTATTTCCTCATAGATTGTCCTGGTTCAAACTGGACTAAGGTAGGATTGAAATCTTTTTTTGCTGGGTTATACGCCATTATGCGATGCGGGTTCAAACTGGACTAAGGTAGGATTGAAATACGCATTTCTCATTGCCCTAATGTATTCTTTCATTTCTGTTCAAACTGGACTAAGGTAGGATTGAAATATGATACTTGGAAGTATTGGATTAGCGATTTCTAAGAGTTCAAACTGGACTAAGGTAGGATTGAAATATGTCGCCTTGTCATCAAACAATGTAATGCTCGCCAGTTCAAACTGGACTAAGGTAGGATTGAAATGTGGATTTTGCCAGGGGGGTGGATTGAAATGAAATTAGTTCAAACTGGACTAAGGTAGGATTGAAATAGTCATTCTCGCTATCCGTTAACTCACTATCCCAGTAGTTCAAACTGGACTAAGGTAGGATTGAAATGAGCTTGCCCAATCCTGTGCAACCTATCCTCCGCCTGGTTCAAACTGGACTAAGGTAGGATTGAAATCTATCATACACAAACGCAATTACATTAACGCATATTGTTCAAACTGGACTAAGGTAGGATTGAAATACAGGCGGAATTAGACATGATAGCAGAGATGCTAATGTTCAAACTGGACTAAGGTAGGATTGAAATTTGGGCAAACAACCAACTCAACTTCTAATACTACATGTTCAAACTGGACTAAGGTAGGATTGAAATAGCAGTGTTGTGAATGCTTATGCATCTGATGTTAGCCGTTCAAACTGGACTAAGGTAGGATTGAAATTTTGTGCTGGAAGGGACAGTTCCCTCACGGAAATACGTTCAAACTGGACTAAGGTAGGATTGAAATATGCATTTATCCAATAGTTTGTTGATGCTGGAGCATGTTCAAACTGGACTAAGGTAGGATTGAAATGAACGCAAATAGTGAAAAGCATAGTGGAATTGCAGAAGTTCAAACTGGACTAAGGTAGGATTGAAATCAAACTTAAACATAAATGTTAAACATTACAAACTATGTTCAAACTGGACTAAGGTAGGATTGAAATACTGTTAACCAAATGCATCATACTACCGCACTTTTTAGTTCAAACTGGACTAAGGTAGGATTGAAATGCATCGGAAAATGCTGTATCTGGTGCTGATGTGTTTGTTCAAACTGGACTAAGGTAGGATTGAAATGTAAATTTTACTGGAATATATTAAATACCTTTTCATAGTTCAAACTGGACTAAGGTAGGATTGAAATAGTGCGACTGGCTACAATGCTGTGTTGGTAATGCATGGTTCAAACTGGACTAAGGTAGGATTGAAATATGCTAATAAATTAAGGAGTAAAACATGTCTGTAAGGTTCAAACTGGACTAAGGTAGGATTGAAATTGGAGCAAATGGTTTTGTTTGGGCTTAAATCCGCACCGTGTTCAAACTGGACTAAGGTAGGATTGAAATTTGTGAACCCCCTGCATGTTTTGAAATGAGGATTTGCGTTCAAACTGGACTAAGGTAGGATTGAAATAATACTACATTGCAAGGAGGATTAGCCACGATTTCAAGTTCAAACTGGACTAAGGTAGGATTGAAATATAGTATTTTTGTTTGCAAAAAAATACTCAAAAATGTGTTCAAACTGGACTAAGGTAGGATTGAAATGTGCTTGGGGTAATACCCTATCATCACCATTTAAAGTTCAAACTGGACTAAGGTAGGATTGAAATAACACAAAAATAGAAATGAGAGGAAAAGAATTACCAATAGTTCAAACTGGACTAAGGTAGGATTGAAATGTATTTTTTACGGGATTAATGATATTATTGTTTATAGTTCAAACTGGACTAAGGTAGGATTGAAATGATACGACTGATATGCTCAATAGCCGCATCAATACCGTTCAAACTGGACTAAGGTAGGATTGAAATATAATCGTGCCCCTCCTCCACCACACATAAACCGCATGTTCAAACTGGACTAAGGTAGGATTGAAATATGTTTTTCTTATCCCACTCATACCATTTCATCTCAAGTTCAAACTGGACTAAGGTAGGATTGAAATACAAATCTCGGGTCAGATTTGAACCACAAATCTGCAAAGTTCAAACTGGACTAAGGTAGGATTGAAATAGAACAGTAGGGCTTTACGGAGGCCATTCCATAGGACAGGGTTCAAACTGGACTAAGGTAGGATTGAAATAGTAAATCAAGAAAAAATGCAAGAAATCCCGTTCAAGTTCAAACTGGACTAAGGTAGGATTGAAATGGTGGACAGGTATGCGTCCACCAGGCCACTCCCAGGGTTCAAACTGGACTAAGGTAGGATTGAAATAGTTATGCGGTAATGAGTTTGTGCAAATTCAAACAAAAGTTCAAACTGGACTAAGGTAGGATTGAAATCAGACGAGGAAAAATTTAGTTTGCACGAATTGAGAAGTTCAAACTGGACTAAGGTAGGATTGAAATAGCAAATCCATTACTCTCACATCTTCTTCAGCAACCTCGTTCAAACTGGACTAAGGTAGGATTGAAATAATCCTGTTCTATCTCCTCCCGATAAAGAATTAAATCGTTCAAACTGGACTAAGGTAGGATTGAAATTTAAAATTCCAATATCCCCAGATACCATCTTCACTATAGTTCAAACTGGACTAAGGTAGGATTGAAATATCGCTTACCTTATCAAAATTCGCATCTATCTTTTGGTTCAAACTGGACTAAGGTAGGATTGAAATTTTTCTCCCTCATAAACAACACCAAAAGCAAAACTCTCGTTCAAACTGGACTAAGGTAGGATTGAAATATACCTTTTTCTATCATCTCCCTAATAATAGCATAGTTCAAACTGGACTAAGGTAGGATTGAAATAAGTGCGGATGTGTTGCGATTGTGGAGTATTACTTCAATCCGTTCAAACTGGACTAAGGTAGGATTGAAATCCTGTAAAATCGTATATGCACTTTCTTGAGCAAAATCGTTCAAACTGGACTAAGGTAGGATTGAAATTAGACAAAACCTTCAGGTTTTGGCAGCCATTGTGGTGTTCAAACTGGACTAAGGTAGGATTGAAATTATATTAACAAAAACAGAATGAGTTTTGGTGAATAGTTCAAACTGGACTAAGGTAGGATTGAAATAAGATTTTCTGTGGATATACCTGTAGAGTCAATCTACGTTCAAACTGGACTAAGGTAGGATTGAAATGTAGCACGGATTGACTGGAAAGAAATCAGGAGCTGTTGTTCAAACTGGACTAAGGTAGGATTGAAATAAAGATTCTTTGAGTTTTTCAAACGCCCACCTTGCCTGTTCAAACTGGACTAAGGTAGGATTGAAATTTCAACACATCCTGCTTCTCCCTCCGCAAATATCCAGTTCAAACTGGACTAAGGTAGGATTGAAATACCAGCACCTTTTTGTTCGGTAGTAACCTGATTCTCTGTTCAAACTGGACTAAGGTAGGATTGAAATATTTCCTCATAGATTGTCCTGAAATCTATATCCTTGGTTCAAACTGGACTAAGGTAGGATTGAAATTTCTGAAATTTGCTATGATTTTGCAACCACAGCCATGTTCAAACTGGACTAAGGTAGGATTGAAATAGAAGCTGTGGACATATTGAGAGGTGAAAAAATGGAGAGTTCAAACTGGACTAAGGTAGGATTGAAATGCCAATTTGACAGAACTGAATCAGAAGATGCGTGTGGTTCAAACTGGACTAAGGTAGGATTGAAATGGGAGTGTGAAGTAACTGAGCGGGACAGGTTTGCGAGTTCAAACTGGACTAAGGTAGGATTGAAATCTTGGCGTCCAGCCCAGTTCTGCAAACACGGCGATGGTTCAAACTGGACTAAGGTAGGATTGAAATTAAAGTGTCTTAAACTGTGATTTCAAAATCGCCTGCGTTCAAACTGGACTAAGGTAGGATTGAAATATCTTAACCAGCATTTCCGCATTTCTCGCTCTTCTCAGTTCAAACTGGACTAAGGTAGGATTGAAATCTATCAAAAACAGAAAAAATAACTTGTTGCCTCTCCCAGTTCAAACTGGACTAAGGTAGGATTGAAATATGTTATGCCCACACCGCCCGCTTTGATGTTGCAGATAGTTCAAACTGGACTAAGGTAGGATTGAAATCTATAACCAAATAACAATTTGTTTTTAAACCTGAATGGTTCAAACTGGACTAAGGTAGGATTGAAATAAATCAGTCCCAGCCTGGTATGCTTGCCAGGCCAGGTTCAAACTGGACTAAGGTAGGATTGAAATTCCATTTCCTTCTCCGTTTTTTTCAAATCTTCTTTTTGTTCAAACTGGACTAAGGTAGGATTGAAATGTATAAAAACTATTCAAATTTAAAATACTATGGATTAGTTCAAACTGGACTAAGGTAGGATTGAAATAAAAAGAAATAATTATTTATGTTGGAAGTAAACTTAGTTCAAACTGGACTAAGGTAGGATTGAAATAATAATATCGCTTTCTGTAGGAATATTTTCAATTTGTGTTCAAACTGGACTAAGGTAGGATTGAAATTTGGATTATATGAAAATTCAATATTTTTTCTGAAGTGTTCAAACTGGACTAAGGTAGGATTGAAATTATATATGTCCATTAATAGTTCCCATTTTATCGGATTAGTTCAAACTGGACTAAGGTAGGATTGAAATGAAGTGATAAATTTGATAATGGATTGAGATGTGAGATGTTCAAACTGGACTAAGGTAGGATTGAAATACGGGCATTTATTCACCTTCCTTTAAATCTCCTTTGTGTTCAAACTGGACTAAGGTAGGATTGAAATCTATCAACATCCTCAAATACCTTAAGCAGGTTATATGGTTCAAACTGGACTAAGGTAGGATTGAAATATTCCTTTTTTATATCCTTTTTTCTCCATCATTTTTGTTCAAACTGGACTAAGGTAGGATTGAAATTTTAATAAAGTTGTTGCTTCTGCTGTATTTTCACTAGTTCAAACTGGACTAAGGTAGGATTGAAATAATATTAGTTTAGGTATTTTATTTAAACCATATTCATGTTCAAACTGGACTAAGGTAGGATTGAAATTTATTCAAGACACTATTATACAATTATGAAGGAATGGGTTCAAACTGGACTAAGGTAGGATTGAAATGACACTTACAGTTATTGGACAAGAGAGGATTTCATGTTCAAACTGGACTAAGGTAGGATTGAAATTAATAAAGAAATTTGGGATATAACTGCTCTATCTTAAGTTCAAACTGGACTAAGGTAGGATTGAAATCCCTTTAATCTAAATCTTTTAAGAAATCTTCCAGCCCTAGTTCAAACTGGACTAAGGTAGGATTGAAATCATGATAACCATTATTTGTTTCTATTAAAATTATATCGTTCAAACTGGACTAAGGTAGGATTGAAATAACTGCTATAATTTGAACATGAGTTAAAATAATTCCAGTTCAAACTGGACTAAGGTAGGATTGAAATCAAAATGCAAAAATGGGGGTAAATTTCGCAATAGCGTTCAAACTGGACTAAGGTAGGATTGAAATGTTACTGTTCTGTTGCCAACAGCAACATCTTCGTCTGTTCAAACTGGACTAAGGTAGGATTGAAAAATATCGTGTTTTGACTTAAAACATAGTTCCAATGGAGTTACAGCAGTCGTGAGGCAAGAATTTGAAATTCATAATCTAGCTAGAAAAACATCCCCTGCGGAATGTACCTATGTACAATCCTACTTTTAATATCTAAAGATACAACCTTCCATGCAAATCTTCTAACACACTCTTTTTCTGATTTGGGGCTTGGTGGGAGAAGCACAAGAATCTTTGTATTGGTTTTTAGTCGTCTTTCATTTGTTTTAGTAATTTCCGCATACCCATCTGTTATAAGCACCAATCTTGTGAACCGATGTTTTAGAACATGCTCTGCGAAGCAATTAAAATCCGTTCCAGAAGTCGTTTTATATTTTCCTCCCAGCAAATCCCTCCTTGAAATTGGAAACACCTTATTACTGAAACCATAGATTGGGAATGAAATCCAATTCTTTATACTTTCCACCGCAGAAAAGATATGTGGAAGCCAATCAAAGAACGAATCTGAGACATCGACATACAAATGCACGCCATACAATTCCTCCTCAACATAATTTCCATGATAGATAATTGGAGCGAAATCATTTCCGAGAAAAATAAAATCTCGTCTTGAAAAATACGGCAGCATTCCAGCACCACGACTTCCACCATACACCCCTCCTTCTTCCTCCTCACTCACCATCTCTTTGATTGCCTGCAAAACCTCGCCTTTAAATTTTGATACTGCCTTCTTAATCCCTCTTTTCTCGACATCCTCACTAAATCCAGAAGATATGTAATCTATATCCTCATCTTTTTTCAAACCTGAATCTTTTAATATTTTATCAATCTCCTCTGGTGGAATATCATCCTTTATCACGAGCTCAGCGATCTTTGTTATCAGGTAAGGAATCTCGCCTTTATGGTGTTCCACCACATGTTTGCAAATTCTCCGCACATCAACACTTTCGGAATCTTTAGTTACATCCATCTGAAGTTTTCTACACGCCTGAGATCTAAAACCGCGGTTTTCCATCAGGTGCGGTGGTAACAGTAACTGATGAGGGCAGTATTTATTTGTGTAGAAATCAAATATTTTCAGGTCATTGACATGCCTTCCAAATTTGATGTATAACTTATGGTTAATTATTACATCCATCGCAAAATTGATCAAATTATGAGGATACAAGCCCTTCAAATCATTATATTCCACTGAAAGATGGCCTAGAATATGGTGGAGTATTTCATGTGCAAGTAAGAACATAACATCATATGCGTTTTTCACATATTTTCTAAAGAATATCGGTGAAATTTCAATCTTCAGCCCAAAATAAGGTTTCATGGTAATTCTGGCTGTTTTTATTTCATCATTCAGTTCAATCTCTACTTCTGTTCCAATTAAATTAAAGATAGTTGAAAAGAACGGGTCTCCCACCATTTCTTTTCGAAATGCAGTAACGAATTTTTTCAACTCGTCGGGTGTCAGTTTTCGCAACATAATCAAAACGGCCAGGCAGGTTTACAGAACAAAAGATACCCACAACTATTTTCCCATATCTCTGTGTATTCTCCGAGTGGATTTTCAGTTTGGGTACCGTAAAAGTAGAATGTTGAATGCACATATTTTGCGATTCCGCGCAGTTCATCTGCAGAAAGTACAGAGAAAGGTATTGGATCTGCGGTGTAAAGAAAAGTACGAACGAGATAATTTTCTGTGAAGTTAGGAGGGACAACAGGGTTTCTTGCCTCGTTGACATCCTCTGGTGGAAGAAGTTTTATAGCATGTACAATCTGGTAAGGCGGATATGGGTTTACATCTACGAGATCTCCACCTTGTCGCATGCTGGCATATTTTTCTCTTATAATATGGAGTCCATATCGCCTTCTTCGAGTTTCAAAATTAGAGCAATCATCGCCTTTTTGAATTCCACAATACCCGTATCTTTTCTTCAAACTTTCCATAATGCCTCGAGGTATTTTCTCGACCTTGTCTGTTGTTCTCAAAATTGCATTTTCTTTTGTATATCCAGAGTAATAGAAATAAATTTTTTCCTCATCGATATTCACCATGCCACACATCACAGGTTGGAGAGTGCCATTTTTCTCTTCCCAGGAATATACAACACCGATACCAGCGTGGAGAAACAGGTAAGTCTCATCTTTAACAACAATCCGTTCGCAATCAACGATGCTTTTTGGTATTGGGTAGCTATCCAGCAAATCATCATCATGAAGGTAGTGATAGAGTTGTGATGGTGCTTTTCCATTTACAGAATATTTAATCCAGAAGTCAAATAGTTCACGAGCACTAGAACTTACTGGAAATCCTTCAATTATTTTATCATTGATTTTAAATATTCCGATTGAACAAATTCTCTGGGTGATAGAATTTGAAAACGGATAAAGTCCTTTTCTTAACACAGTATCTGCAGGGACGTCCACAATTGCCGGCACACATAGGTCTACATTACCATCTGAAAACACCACCTTCATTGCCTCCATTTTTATGCACCTCCTTTTCTTCTATTTGCTATTATTTGGATTTCTTCTGCTATTTTTCCAATATAATCAGGGTTCCTTCCGTAATGTCTATCATCTATCGGCAGTCCAGTTGCAAGTCTCCATCCATTTGCCAAAACAGGCGAGATGATGTTAGTATTCTCTCCAGTTGTAATTGCAGCCCAGATCTGGTGGAAACCCGATGGAAATAAGTTCGCATGGAGCTGCAAAAACCTCTTGTTTATTTGTTGAGAATTGCTACTCATGAGGTCATATATCTTTTCAAGAGCGATATATTTTTTATCGAGCGAGCCCTCCATTTTAATTACTTGCTCGAGTTTTGAGAATTGTACATCTTCAAGTAACTCTCGCTTTGGCAGTTTTCTATATAGAGCCAGAACGGTCTCTCGGACTATGATTTCAACATCGTCTAAAGATACCATTTCATCCTCCACTGGATAAGGTAGCAAATATTTTGTAAGGAGAACTGCGTCTCTAATTGCTTCTTCTTTTTCATTCCCTTTTGCGATTTTCACACTTGCAATGCAGATAAGACTTCTTCGAATCATTCCAGCCCTCCTTCCGTCCAACATATAGTTTCTTTCTTTCAAGCGTTTCTCCAGCATATTCACAAAATTCTCGATTTGTTCACCGTTGTTACTCTCAACATCATGCGCGATCTCTCTTGCCTTCTCTAAAAACTCTACGAGTTTTACATCCTCCTCCAAGCCCACACTTTTGTGCAGCAACAATGCATCGTCCTTCGAAATGTTCCGCATCACCATTTCCTTGTGTTCTTTTTTCAAGTTTCCATACTCTGGCATCCAGACGATGTATGCAAACCTGCCAGAAAGTGCACTATCCAACGGTCTAGTTCCAGGATAGCCGGGCGGATTCATAGCTGCAAATACGTATTTCAAATTTTCTAAGTTTTCACCCATAATTCGTCTGGACCGAATAACTTCAAGCCATTTGCTCTGCATCTGATAACTAGCTCTGGAAATCTCGTCAATGAGTACGAACTCCCTGTTTTGGATTGAGATTGGGGTTTGGACATACCTCACTTTTCCCTCCTTTATGTGGAAGGGGTCCGGATAGCCAAGCACATCTTCAAATAGGGCTTTGGATGCATCATAAGCTATGAAACGCAACCCTAATGCTTTAGCGATGTTCTCACAAAGCATCGTTTTTGCGCTTCCATGTGTTCCAACAAGGAGTACGGGATCACCAGACACAAGTCCTGCCAGCACTACATCCTCAATTTCATCACAACCGTAAACCTTCAATCTCTCTAAATAATTCTTGCTCATGATACTAGACAGTTCATACAATGCATATATAGTTTTCTGTCCGAAAATCCAGATTTTTTGATTTTTATCTGGCAATTTAGCAAATTGTATTTAAGTTTTTTGGTATTTTTCTTTCTGGGTTCGTCTGGACTTCAGACTACTATCACCCCAAGAACTTTATATATCCTCCTGCATTATCTGAGATGGCATGAACATTCAGACCTATCTTCCCTACCTCATCGGGGTTCTCTTCCTTGCTGTCGGGGTGCTCTGGGCGCAGACATACATCCGCAGATACTTCAGATTTGCTGCGGGCAAGGAACGCAAGTACATTGACCCGAACACAGTAATTGTAATTGGGGACTACATCCGGCTCTATCTATTCATTTTTGTCGCTATTGCATCTACTTACATTCTCTCCATTCCCTCAGAGACCTTTAGAGAGCTCTGGATTGTCATGGTAGAATATGGGCCATCAACCATTGCTATTCTCACAGTGATAGCTACAGCCACAATCTTGCTTCAAATCACCCACCGATACACTGACTACATTACAGGCAACCTTCACATCAAACCGAAAACAGTTGTAAGCCAGAAAAATGCGTACATGCTTAACCTTTTGATGAAATATACAATTCTCATAATTGCCGTGGCTTTCGTTCTCATACTCATTCTTACAATAATTGGGAGGCGAGAGAGCGTTTTTGTTGCCTTTGCAGAATTTTTCACGCTAAATGCAATTTACATTGCAATGATGATTGTCATCGTAATCGTGGTTTTCATCGTTGATGAAGGCCTTGGAATGTTTCTCGAGGACCTCAAAACCCACACTAAAACCTTCACACCCCAGATAATCTCCCTCCTTAGAGGCGGCCTCCAGTACGGCCTCTATTCCCTCGCCTGGCTTCTCATAATCTATGTTCTTCTCATGATGATAAAAATGGAGGGGCTGGGCACCATAGTAATCACAATTTATTTCGTGATTCTCATCTTCATCCTCATAATTTTCATAGCAACCACAATCCGTCATGCCTCAGCAGGCATCGTGCTCATGGCAATCAATCCATTCTCAAAAGGAGACAATATCAAAGTAGGAGATGTTGAAGGTGAGGTGGTAGAAACCAACCTTTTCGTGACCAAGGTGAAGGATGTCCATGAAGAAATCCTCACAATTCCCAATACCCAGCTCATTGCCCAGACCGTTCACAATTTTTCAAGAGTGAAAAAATACGGCATCTCAATCAAACTTGAGATTGACTTCTCTGTTCCACACCAGAAGGTTGCGTCAGTTCTCATAGATGCTGCAAAAAACACACTTGGCATAGTCAAGGACCCAGAACCATTTGTTCGCGCTCTAGAAATTCGCGGCAAGAAAATTCTCTACGAACTTGTTGCCTTTACGAAGGGTAACACTGATGAAGAAATGATAAGGGCAGATCTAATAAACAAAGTTCAAGAGGCAATTCTCGCTTCAGACCTCAAAGCTTGTTTTGCGGTGAACACAAATGAGGGACATGGAAAACAGACGTGAAAAACTGATAGAATATTTGACTAAAGCTGGCTATCTCACGAAGCCAGAGGTAATTGCAGCAATGAAGAAAGTGCCAAGGCATCTTTTTGTTCCACCAGAACTTCAGGAGTACGCCTACGAGGACACCCCTCTGCACATCTACGAGGGACAAACAATTTCGGCACCCCACATGGTTGCGATGATGCTAGAACTGCTAGAATTGGAAAAGGGACAAAGAGTATTGGAAGTAGGCACTGGCACAGGTTATCACGCCGCCCTTGCTGCAGAACTTGTTGGTGAGCAAGGCCATGTCTACACCATAGAAAACAACGAAAGAATGTATAAGTTTGCAGTGGACAATCTTAAAAAAACTGGCTACAGCCACACAGTAACTGCAATTTATGCTGATGGCTCTGTTGGCTTGAAAGAACATGCACCATATGACCGCATCTTCCTCACATGTGCCGCACCCAAGCCCCCTCCACCGCTGTTTTCACAACTCAAAGAGGAGGGCATCCTTTTGATTCCAGTTGGTGGACGGTTTTATCAGGAACTCTACCGTTACACTAAAAAGGGAAGCCAATTGGAAAAGGAGAACTTTGGCGGCTGCATTTTTGTCCCACTAACTGGGCAATACGGCTTCAGGCACTAAAAAACAAAGAAAAGATAGATGGTGGCAACGATCACAGTGAGCACGGTTGTGGGAAGCCCTGCAATCAAGAACTGCTTGAATTTCAACTCAAATCCATGACTCAAGGCTGATTCAGCCACAATTATGTTTGCAGCCGCGCCGAGAAGCGTAGCATTTCCTGCCAGTGTTGAAATTGCGGCTAGTGTGAAATAGAATTGTTCCATAGGCATCACATGGCTTACAGGAGCCAACAGCATCACTGCAGGCACATTGCTTATCAGATTGGAAAGCACTACAGTAACAAACGAGAGATTGAAGACACTTGGCTTTTGGATGAAATACGCTTCGATTAAACCCATCAACACCGTGTTTTCCACAGCTCTTAAAAGAATGAAAAGCCCTGCGAAAAAAATAAGGATGCCCCAGTCAACACCTTTCAGCACATCTTTTGATTGAACTTTACAAAGCGGTTGCACGAGTGCAAACACCATTGCACCGCCTGCAATTGCAATAATTGAAATGGGTAGAGCCGAACTAGAAACTAAGAAACCTACAAACACGAACCCAAAAACCACGAGCGAAAACACAAGTAATCTTCTGTTTTTAATCTCGCTTGCATAGAGCAGTTTTGCCACAGAAATCATGTGAAACGCTTTTTCCATGTGCATTTTCGGAATTTTCTCGATTTCCACAGTTATCACTTTCATTATTGGATGGCTCAACTCTTTTCTGAACACGACCTTAAGCACCAAAATTTCAATCAGAATGCATACTATGGTAAGCGGAAGAAGATATACCACAAACTGGGCAAAGGGAATGCCAGACCTCATTGCAATGTAGGCATTCTGCGGATTACCAATTGGTGTTGCCACACTTCCAATGTTTGAGGCCATGGCTTCCCCAACAAGGTAAGGCACTGGGTCAACTCTCAGCGTTTTAGCTACCTTTAGCACAACTGGTGTGAGCATGAGCACAACCGCATCGTTCAGAAAGAGAGCTGAAAGCACCGCGGTGAGCACGACTATAAAGCTCAGTAATTGGAACTGTGTATTCGCGAACTTTGTGACACGGACCGCAGCCCAGTTAAAGAATCCAGATATCTCAAGGGCACTCACAATTAACATCATACCCAGCAACAACGCTATCGTGTTGAGGTCAATTGCACTCAAAGCTTCCTGTGTTGAAATTGCACCCGCAAACACCATTGCAATGCCCCCAAACAGGGCAATTGCGGGACGCTCAATCTTGATTTTGCTCACACGTCTAAACGAGATAAATACATATGTGACGATAAAAATTCCAACTATCAAGTATTCGGTATTCATTTAGTGCTACTAAAAATTGCACGAGTAGATTAAGTTTTTCAGCAAACATCCTTGCACCCACAGAAACTCATATATTACCCTGCTGTAATGTAGGATTGAGGTAAGGTAATGGTGAAGCCAAGAATTTATTTTGATAACAGTGCTACAACGATGGTAGCGCCAGAGGTCGTAGAGGCAATGTTGCCTTACTTCCGTGATTTTTATGGCAATGCCTCTTCACTCCATTCCTTTGGACAGGAGGCAAAGAGAGCCCTTGAGGACTCTAGAGCTAAAATAGCATCGCTTATCAACGCCCATCCTGAAGAAATAATTTTCACTGGTGGTGGGACAGAGAGTGATAACATTGCGATCAAAGGTATTGCCTACAGAAACAAGACCAAAGGCAAGCACATAATTACATCCAGCATCGAACATCCTGCAGTGCTTGAGACCTGCAAGGCACTGGAAAAAGAGGGTTTTGAAGTCACATATCTGAAGGTAGATGCAAATGGAATTGTGGACTTGGGTGAACTTGAAAGGAGCATAAGAAAGGATACAATTCTCATTACAATCATGCATTCCAATAACGAGATCGGTACAATTCAGCCAGTTAAGGAAGTTGGGAAAATTGCAACTGAGCAGGGTATTCCATTTCACACAGATGCTGTACAATCCGCGGGTAAGATTCAGATTGATGTGAAAACTCAACAGATTGACCTTCTTACACTCACTGCCCATAAAATTCATGGTCCAAAAGGAGTCGGTGCGCTCTACATTAAAAAGGGCATCCAACTTCAGCCAATCATACACGGTGGGGGCCACGAAAAGGGCTTGCGTTCCAGCACTGAAAATGTTCCTGGCATTGTAGGATTTGCAAAGGCCTGCGAGATAGCAAAAGCAAATCTGGAAAAGAATGCAGAACACATGCAAAAGCTGAGAGAGAAGACCATAGAGGGTGTCCTTGGAAGTATTGAGGCATGTTACCTCAATGGACACAGGACTCAACGGCTCCCAAACAATGCCCATTTTCGTTTTACAGGTATAGAGGGCGAATCTTTGATTCTTAAGCTGGATGATGAGGGGTTCGCCACCTCAACTGGATCTGCTTGTTCGAGTCATAAACTCCAACCTTCGCATGTACTCATGGCGATTGGTTTGAAGCATGAAGAAGCCCATGGCTCACTCAGAATTACCTTCTCACGCTACAATACTGAGGAAGAGGTTGACCTTTTCCTAGCGAAACTTCCAGGTGTTGTAGCAGAGCTGCGAAAAATCTCTCCGTTATGGAACAGGAGGTAGAAGAAATGTACAGTCCTATTGTGATGGACCATTTCAAAAACCCAAGGAATGTGGGCGTGATAGAGAATGCAGATGGTGTTGGCACTGTAGGAAATCCGGTTTGTGGCGATTTGATGACGGTCTACATCAAAGTTGAAAATGACATAATTGTGGATGTGAAATTCCAGACCTTTGGCTGTGCTGCAGCAATTGCCACAAGCAGCATGATAACAGAACTTGCAAAGGGAAAACATGTGGACGAAGCCCTGAAAATCACTCGCCAAAATGTTGCAGATAACTTGGGTGGGCTCCCACCAGTAAAGATGCATTGTTCAAATCTAGCTGCAGATGCACTCCATCTGGCAATTAAGGACTATTACAAAAGGAAGAAGGGAATAGATATTGAAGTGGAAGTGCATCCAGAGGAGCACGAGCATTAGCTTTTCCCATGCGTCGGCAATATTGCACTTATTCCCTTCGGGTCGTCTATCAAAATCGTAAGCTTCTCTTTTCCTTCAATGATGTTCGCAATCCTCTGTTTCAATTCCTCACACTTATTCAGTTCCTCACCCTTTAAACTGGATTTTAGATTGTCTAGCACATCCTCAAACCTTCGCAACAACCCCTCTACATTTGAAATGTAAGTTTCCGAAACAGGTCCAGGTGTAATTTCAACCCCTAATTCTTTGAAAATCACTTTCGCATGCGATGATTTGACAACTCTCGCATCTAGGTCCTCTGGTTTCTCCACAACGAACTCTATATGCACTGGCGCTCTTTCCTCTACCGGCGAGACCTCAGCAGATTTATATCCACAGAGCTGGCAGGAAATGGTTGTCTGGATACAGGTACCTATGTAAGGAATGTCTATCAAACTGGAACTTAAATAAATGCCTTTCTGGCTGCAGGAAGGGCACGGAATATCAACAAAGATACCATCAGCGCTCATCTTTTCCCTTTGAAAGGGCTTTGAGAATGTCGCCACGAGTGATAATGCCCTTTATTTTATGGTCTGTGATTATTGGAATCCGGTTCACCTTGTGCTTTACCATTAGCTGGATAACCTGCCCGACATCATCATCAGGGGATGCTGTGACAACATCTTTCGTCATAATTTCGCTTACCTTTGTGTTCACAAGTTCCTCGTAAATCTCTCGCGCTTTCTTTTCCTTTGGAATCTCCACAAAACTCACACTGATGAGCGGCAGGTTTGGGAATACAAGTCGCAACTCCCTGAATTCAGTTCTTAACTTTTCAAAAATATCTGTTTCAGATATGATACCCACAAGATTCCCTTTTTCATCAACCACTGGAGCACCACTTATGTTGTGGCGTGCGAGGGTATCTACCGCATCCTTTATGGTTGCGTTTGCAGGGAGCGTAATCACCCTCTTCCGCATACACTCAGAAACTTTCATGTGTAAATGTTATGACAATCCTGTATATAAAACCAACAGAGGTAATCGAGGTGCAGAAGGAGGCGAAAGTTCTTCGAATCATGCTAAAATATGGGTGTGAAGCCACATGCTCTAATTCTAGTTTGCTAAGAACTGGAATGTAGCATAACTAGGGTTTTGAACTTTCTAGTCTCAGGGAAGCATACATACACAGCAGTGGGCCGCAATTAACACAATAGCCAGATACATCAGAATAACGGACACATCAATCCTGCAAATCACCAGTATTTACATAAAAGACCTGTTCGGCCTAGCCTCAAGCTTTGCAGCGGGAGAAAAAAATAAGTTAGGGTAGTGTATTGAGGAAAACTGAGTATGAGACCTGAGGATATAATTATTGGATGCTGTGGGTTTCCAGTGGGCATCGAAAAGTATGCGGAGATACTAGATGCAGTTGAGACCCAGCAGACCTTCTACCGCCTGATTCCAGAAAAAACCGCCCAGAACTGGTGGCAGAAAGTCACTTCTACAAAACCAAACTTTCAGTTCACAGTTAAAGCTCACCAGTTCATCACCCACAGACCGGGCGGAAGCACTTACGCGAAGGCGGGAATTGTGATTCCGGAGGAAAAAAAAGGCAATTATGGCGATTTCAAGCTCACAGAAGAGGTGCTTGGGGCCTGGGAACACACAGTAAAGATCGCAAGGGAATTACATGCAAAAGCAATCTTACTTCAGTCCCCTCCTTCTTTCAATGAAACTCTAGAGACTGCTGTAAACCTCAGAAATTTTCTGGCTAAGATAAAAACAAACGAATTTCTGATTTTTTGGGAATTCAGGGGTAAATGGAACGAGGAAACCGTGAAAGCCCTCTGCGAAGAATTTGAAATTTACCACTGCACAGACCCGATGAGGAAAAAGCCAATTTCTGGAAAATACTACTATTTCAGATTACATGGCGGTGAAAGATACAGACACACCTACACACAAAGCGAACTTGAGAAGTTAGCTGCGGAAGTAAAAGCCCTGGATGGCGAAAAGGTATATGTTTTTTTCAACAACACTAACATGCTCAACGATGCTCAAAAATTTCAAGCATTGATAAAATAGAGCGATTTACGCCTTTCCAGCTCTTTGGAGAATTATAAGCTCTTCAGTGGTGATTTTCTTACCACTCATCAACTTCTGGTAAATCTCTTCTGCTTGCTTATCTGCATCGCTCTTCGCTTCCTTCTTTGTCTTCTGCCTCAATGCATGGACCATTTTTTCAATGTCATGAATTTCCCGTATCTTGTCCACATGCTTTCTATGCGCCTCATCTGCTTCCAATTTTGCCTTCACGAATTTCTCCTGGGCTTCATCTGCCTGTCTTCTCAAATCATCTGCTCTGGAGAAGAGTTCGACCATTTTCTCGTGTTCTTTCTGGGCAATCTCAGCATACTCGTTCACGAGTTTGTGATGCCGTTCTGCCTCCTCCTTCGCATGTTCATACTCCTTCGTGAGCGCTTTAATCTCCTCATCTTCCTCTATCTCCTTCTCCCGTTTTCTAATCTCTGCCTGCAATCTCGCTATTGATTTTATGAGTTCCTCTTCCTTCTCTCTGCTAAGCACTGAAGTCATTTGTTTGAATTCAAGTTCTTTCAATTCTTTCTTCAATTTAGCTATAGGGTCGCCGTTTTTAGGCATCTTTTTCCGTTTTGCCATTCGGATTTTATCTGCAATCTCAAAGGTCTTCTTATTCCATTTTTCTCGCTCTACCTTCTCTTCCTTCACCTTATTGTTGTATTCTTCTCGCTTGTTCTTATGTTCATTAGCAGCATCAGCCAGTTTCTTGGCTTCGTTGTTTAACCTATCTCTTTCTTCTACCCACTTCTTGGCTTCAGCATTTAGATTGTCTCTCAACTGCCTGTATTTTTCCGCTTCAGCATTCAGTTCTTGAATTTTCTTTTCCAGGTCGTAGAGCACTTCGTCAGGCATGTTGTTCCTCTTCAGAACTACTAAATAACCAATACCTACACTTATTTATAACTGTTTCTATTGCATCAATCTGCAGAATTGCACCTACAACAAGGCCAGTATGAGGAATAAGATATTTTATATACTTCTCTCTACTTACTACCAGCAGAAGGCATGGCGAAGAAACGGGTTTGTATGGCCTGCGATGCGGAAGTAGGAGAAAATGATACAGTGTGTCCCAGCTGCGGTGTTGACCTTGAGTTTTTTGCAGTAGTTGTCGAGGACAAGAAGAAGGCGTTAGATGATTTGCTTTCGTCTGTGATAGGTGATGAAAGCACTGAAACACCAGCAAAAGAGGAAGAAAACCAAAAGCAAAAGATACAATCTTCAACCAAACAGTCAGAATCCAGTGTCTTTGACCTATCTGAACTTGAGATTGATGAAAAACCAGTGGCACCTGTACCTCCAGCAACACCGCTTGAAGAGGAAACAAAGATTGTAGCTACACCAGATAAAAAATCCGAGGTTCTAGGTGAGAAAAAGGAACCAAAGGTGATTGTTGAGAAAGTCGAGTATGTAAAGGAGATGCCAAAGCCAAGAGTGCCCCCATCCCCACCACCAGCAGGAATACCAGAACCTGCTCGTGCTTCTGAACCGCTGACACCCGACAAGGAACTGAGTTTGAAGACGGCGGAAGCAAAAGCCCTGATGACTGCGGGCACACGGCTTGAAGCAGAACTTTCGGCACCAAGGTCTTACATAGCCCAGGGAGTCCAATTTGCAAAAAAAGGAGATATTCAGACGGCGTTGAAATATCTAAATGATGCCATTGCTCTGTTGAGAGAGACGAATGTGAAGAAGTTAAACGAACTGCTAGGCAACATTGAAAGAAAAATTGCATTGCTTGAGAAACACGGGACCAACATGAGCAGGGAAAGAAAGATGCTGACAGAGGCAAAAGAGTGCATTGCACGGCGTGAGATATTAGATGCAGTAAACCTCTACGACAATCTGCGAGAAATGCTGGGAATTGCTGCGAAACCCGCTGAAAAGAGAGAGGTGGGAGATGAATTTGACCGTGTGATGACTGCAATGGAAAGATACGGACTGGATATGCGGGAAGAAAAGGAGCGTTATGAGCGATTTAGATACACAGCTACACCTTCTGAACTTGAAAAATTCAAAACGGAAATGCTTGAGGAAATGAATGCCAGAATTTACGGAGAGATTGCCGAGCTCGGGAGGGTGCTTGTTGAGAAAAAATATGCAGGTGCAAATGTCAAAAATCTGGCTGCAATCCTGAAGCAGGCGACAATCGCATTCAAGCGAAAACAGTATGTGGAAACACTGAAGTATTTGGAGTCCTTCAGAAAAATTGCGAGCTACACTACTTTTACACAACAGGCAAAGCCAAAATCCCAACCAGGAAAAACAGAAGGGGAGAAAACAGCGAAGCCTCCTCCAGAAACCATTAAAATTGCACAGGGCGACATTTGCTTCATTAACACGAACAATGTAAAGCTTGCTTATGCTGCAGCTGCTGAATTTCTGAAAAAAGACCGTGTTCTCATCATGACCACGAGCTACCCAGAACGTCTGAAAAAAGCTCAGGGACTTGAGAAAGCTGCATTTGTTTATCTTACAGATAGCTATTCAGTGGAGGAGCGATGCGACATCAGACGCCTTGACTTTGAAATCACATATGAAATTTCTAACTTTCTTGGAGAAGCAAAAGGGGGTTTAATTGTAATTGATGACATTGAACTAATGGCTCTTTACAATGGAATGGACGCAGTGATGAACTTCATCAAGGCGGTGATAGACAAGGTGATGCAAAACAACACGGCATTGCTGGTGACTGCAGACCTGAACACATTCTCAAAAAAGGATGCAACCATGTTCCGTACCTTGTTCAGCAAGATAGTGGACAAGCAAGAAGATTTACCGGTTAGAGAGATGAACATAGGCTTTCAACCAGTGCTGGGCCGCTCCTACCTTGTCGAAACTAACACCACTACAATTGAAATTATAAGAAATTTAATTAGAGGAAGAAAAGCTCTGATGGTCACCAAAAATTTTCCGAAAAAACTCAAAGAGGACCCGAGATTCACGGATGCAGAAATCTACTGGTTTACAGAATCAGAGGGCTATGAGAATCTGCTGCGCCCCTCCCGCCTGGAATTCGAGGTCTTGAAAACAATTCTGGATTTCATGCGTGAAACCCATGGTCTTGTGTTCTTCGATGCACTTTCAAATGCACTACTTTCAAATGACTTCAAAGCCGTGGTGGATTTTCTGAAAGCAATTGATGATGAGAACTCAATTTCAGGGAGCACCTTGATTGTTGAGATGGCACCTGAGAGCATTGAAAAGGAAAAAACAAGGATTATTGAGCAACGATTTGATGAAATTTTGAGGTATTGATTTGCTTACCACAACTCTCCATCCTGTCTATACACCACTGCAGGGCATGGCTGGAGGCAAGTGCCGCAGTGCTGGCATTTTTCTGCATCTATTTTTATTCCCTTCTCATCAAAACTGATTGCTTTTTGAGGACATCTACCAATGCAAATTCCGCATTTAACACAAGACACTGCTTTCATTATCACAGCATGAACTTTTTCCAGATTGGAACGCATTTCCTGCTCGTCCTTTCCTTTCACAGCAATTGCGCCTTCTGCAAACACCTGGGCAAACTCGATTTCGCACATTTCTTCCTGGCATCTGACAACGCCAATGATGTTCAGCAAATTGCCAACTCTCGCAAGCTCAAATTTTGTGGTATAGACCCCTTCAATTTTATAGCCGCCAACACAGGGGGCATAGCCATCAGCTAGCTTCAACTCAATCCCTCTTTCAACATGCTTAATCTCAATGCCCCCTATGTATTCCTTTATTCCTGGTGGGAGCTTCCGCCATCGCCAAAGCCCGAATTTCACATACTCATCTGGATGCCCATGCTTTGCAGCATGCTCCTTAAGATAGTTCTCCCATTTCTTGAAATTCTTGAATTTCTTTCCAATAATGTAGAAATCACCCATGCTGGATGCGGGACAAAGATAACATCCAATTCGTTCCATTCCTTCTCTATACCATGGATTAATTTCACAGCCGGAAGCAAAGATGTAGAGCCAGATGTGTAATGCATTCCAGTATTGGACTGGTGAAGCCCCTATTTGCCCTGGAACCCATGGATTCTCCCAGACGCTTCCTTTCTGTGCCCTCTGCTCCGACTCATACACTCTCTGCCCGATGAACACAACAGCACCATCTGGAAAATGGGTTGCAATCAATCTGGAGGTGGGCCCGAGTTTGCAGAGCTTGCAGCACCAGCGAAAATCCCTACCAGGTGGTCCAAAAAGTTCAAGATTATCCCAGAACGCGTTTCCTGCCTTCTCCTCAATCAGCTCCAGCTTGAATTTGTCTGCAATTTTTTTCACATACTCAACCGTCTCAGGCAACTCAAGCCCTGTATCTACAAAGAGAATTTTCGGGGTTATACCCGCTTTCAGGACGAGGAGGAGAGTGACCAAGCTATCCTTTCCGCCACTAAATGAAACTGCCACAGGCTTACCATGTTTATTCACAACGCTCTGAATAAAGTTCAGTGCCATTGCCTCCTTTTTTGCCAGTGCTTCCTTGCTCCCCTCTGCGATTTTTTTCCAGTCCGTGATTTTGTTTTCCAGCACTCGCGGTTCACGAAAGCCCTCCTTCCATCTTACCTTGACAGCCACACCTTTTCGCTCTCCTTCCTTCAGCATCTCCATTGCATCCATTTTGGCAACACCCACAGCTAATGGGCGTTTCAAATTATCCAGGACAATAACTTCATCACCTTCTTCTATGCTTTTCTCTGCATCCACAACCCCTGCAGCCATCAAATTGCTTCCATTTAGGATTGGTTCAACAGCCCCCTCATCTGCAACCACATACCTCCTTGCGAGAAATTTTGCAATTCTGAAAGCCCCCTCCATTCTCAAAAGAATTTGCCAACCCTTCTTTATGTCATAACGCGCAGCTCCCACAACCTGCCCGTCCATTATGATTTCATACATCTTGTCAATGCTGGGCACTGGGTTAAGCACCACAATTTTGTTTTTGGGGAATAGGGCAGAGCCACAGCCCTTCCCAAATTGGTCATCCAAAATTCGGCGAAAGATTCTTATTTCCTTATTGAAACCAGGCTTTACATCACCAGGTGGTGTAACTGGAACCTCCACAGTTGCGGAACCGCAAATCCCGCAATTTTTCTGCTCGACAACAGGAATGTTACAGGAGAGACACCATCTTAGCACAAGAGGCCCAAATCTTACAAGACCCATGAGAAGATGGAAGGACTGAGAGGATAAAAAGATATTGAATGGTGTGCTTATGCGGACAACACTAAACTTGAGAGCAGAGAATTCAGCAGTGAGTATACCACAAAAACCATATATTCTTACCTATTCCCGTTTTTGATAATTATGTACGAGATACGATTTCATGGCAGAGGTGGACAGGGGGCAGTAATTGCCTCCAATTTGCTGGCTGAGGCGTTCTTCATCGAGGGCTATGATGTACAGGCGTTTCCTTACTTTGGTGTAGAGCGGCGAGGTGCACCAGTGACTGCATTCACAAGAGCGGATACGAAGCCAATTAGGGTGAAGATGCAAATTTACGAGCCAAACTATGTTGTGGTGCTCGACCCAAGTGTGATGCTCAAGACGGATGTGACCTCAGGGTTGAAGCAGGGTGGCTTTGTCCTGATTAACACGACAAAAAAACCATCTGATTTCAAGGATAAAATCAAGGAGCGAGTTTTCACAGTGGATGCAAGTGGAATTGCAATGAAGTACAGACTTGGTTCGAGGGTTGCACCAATCGTGAATACTGCCATTCTTGGTGCCTTTGCGTTTGCAGCTAAGATGCCGAAACTTGACTCAGTGCTTGCAGCAATCAGAAAGGGCGCACCTGTAAAGCCCGAAGAAAATGCTAAAGCGGCTGAGGAAGCTTACAACTCCACGGTAGGTGAGTGAAATGGTGTTCAAAAATGTGAAGGATGTACCTGTTGGACCCTATTCCCATCTTGAAAGCACACTTATAAACAAGACAGGAGAATGGCGGAACATGCGACCTGTGCTGGATAGAAGCAAGTGCATTCGCTGCTACATCTGCTGGAAATTCTGTCCGGATGTGGCAATTAAAATTTTACCAGATGGGAATATAGAACATGACTACGAATTCTGCAAGGGCTGTGGAATTTGTGCAAACGAATGTCCAAAGAAAGCAATCACAATGGTAAGGGAGGAATGAAAGTATGGTGAAGAAGGTGATTACTGGCAATTCTGCAGCTGCCTATGGTGTTAAGCTTGCAAGAGTCCAGGTGGTTTCTGCATACCCAATCACTCCTCAGACCACAGTCGTTGAGAAACTTGCTGACTTTGTCGCAAATGGTGAGTTGAATGCCAGATTTGTGAATGTGGAATCGGAGCACAGCGCCCTCGCTGCCCTGATTTCGGCGTCGCTGGGCGGTGCAAGAACTTTTACAGCAACATCATCCCATGGTCTGGCTTTGATGCATGAAATGTTGCACTGGGCAGCGGGTGCAAGAACACCAGTGGTCATGGTGAATGTCAATAGGGCTATGGGGCCTCCATGGAATATCTGGGCTGAAATGACGGATAGCATCTCACAAAGGGACACTGGCTGGATTCAGTTCTATGGTGAGAGCAACCAGGAAGTCCTTGATACCATGATACAGCTTTACCGCATCTGTGAGAGCAAGGAAGTTATGCTCCCAGGCATGATTTGTGAGGACGCTTTCTATCTTTCGCACACAGTTCTCCCTGTGGACATACCGGAACAGGAGGCAGTGGATAAATTCCTACCACCATTTGAGCCCGCTTACAAACTTGATTTTGATAACCCTGTTTCTGTAGGGTCGCTCAGCATGCCACACCAGTGGTACATGGAATTACGCTACAAAATTGCGGAATCAATGGAGAATGCAAAGCGAAAGATTGTGGAAGTTGACAGAGAATTCGGGAAAATCTTCGGAAGGAGTTACTCTGGCCTTGTTGAAAATTACAGAGGCGAGGATGCAGAACTTTTGCTCATCTGTGCAGGTACAATGGCTTCAACGGCTAAAGATGTTGTGGATGAGTTGAGAAATGAGGGTGTGAAAGCAGGGTTGCTGAGGTTGCGTGTGTTCCGCCCCTTCCCGAATGAGGAAATTCTGCGTTTAACACAGAATGCAAAGGTTGTTGGTGTGGCAGACCGCTCAATCTCATTCGGAAATCAGGGACCGTTTTTCACAGAGGTTAAAGGTGCGCTTTATGGCAAAGGAGATAAAAAAGTGCTAAAGAATTACATAGTGGGCATTGGCGGAAGGGATGTAACAACTACAACAATCAAGAACATATTCAGGAACATGGCGTATATAAAAGAGCATGGAATAGATGAAGAACTAACCTGGGTGGAGTTAAAGAGGTGAGAAAATATGGCGAAACCAACAATACCAACAGAAGAGTATATGATTTCTGGGCACATGGCATGCCTTGGCTGTGCTGCACCCCTTGCAATGAGGTATTTGCTGAAGGCATTGGGTAAAAGAACTGTGGTGAGCATTCCCGCATGCTGCTGGGCAGTCATTCCCGGCGTTTTTCCCTATACGAATCTGAAGGTCCCGCTAGTTTACACCGCCTTTGAAGTGACGGGCGCAAGCATATCTGGTTTAAGAGCAGCACTGGATGCAAGGGGAATTAAGGATGTGAATGTGGTGGGATTTGCAGGAGATGGAGGTACTGCAGACATAGGGATTCAGGCACTTTCAGGGGCAGTTGAAAGAGGAGAAAATGTAATTTACATGTGCTATGACAACGAGGCCTACATGAACACAGGTATCCAGCGTTCTTCTCTAACTCCATTTGGCGCTTGGACCACCACAACACCAGTGGGTAAAACCAAGTTCTGGCAGAAAACGCAGAAGAAAAACATGGTAGAGATTATGGTGGCACACAGAATTCCCTATGCTGCAACGGTTTCAGTAGCTTATCCTGAGGATTTCATAAATAAAGTGAAAAAGGCAGCAAGTATTGAAGGGCCAAAATACATCCATGCATTTGCACCCTGTCCAACTGGTTGGAGGGTTCCACCTGAGAAGACGATAGAAGTGGCAAGATTGGCTACAGACACATGCATCTTCCCGCTCTACGAGGTTGAGTATGGGAAATACAAGATAACAAGGAAGGTTGTGAACAAGAAGCCAGTGGCAGAGTATCTTAAGATGCAGGGGCGCTTTAGTTATCTCGGTGAGGAAGAACTCAAAAAGATTCAGGAGTATGTGGACAAAGAATGGGAGTTATTGTTGAAGAAGGAGGAGATCACAAAGGAGTGGTGAGATGCTCGGCAAGCCCGGGGAGAAAGTGCTTCTGATGGCAAATGAGGCAATTGCAAGGGGAGCGATTGAGGCAGGGCTGGATTTAGCTGCCTCTTATCCGGGAACTCCCTCATCTGAAATAGGCACCACTCTCGCAAAATTCTCAGAAAAGTTCGGATATTATTTTGAGTATTCTGCCAACGAGAAGGTGGCAATGGAAGTTGCACTGGCTGCAGCGGTTTCTGGCTTGTATTCAATGACGATGATGAAGCATGTGGGCTTGAATGTGGCTTCGGATACTCTTCTAACTCTTGCTTACACTGGTGTAAAAGGTGCGATGGTGATTGTGAGTGCTGACGACCCTTCATGTCATTCAAGCCAGAATGAGCAGGACAACAGGTACTATGGATTGCTTGCTAACCTGCCTGTGCTTGAGCCAGTAACACCTCAAGAATGTCTGGATTTCACAAAGTATGCATTTGAACTCTCACATGCCCTCGAACTTCCAGTCATTTTACGCACAACCACAAGGGTCAATCATACGAGTGCAGATGTTGTGCTCGGAGAAGTTGGGCAAAGGCACCAGGCAAAATTTGTGAAGGAACCAACAAGGTTCGTTACAGTGCCTGCTGTGGCGAGAGCAAGACGGCTCTGGTTGCTTGAGCAGATGAAAAAGGCCAGAAAAATTAGTGAGGAAAGCAATTTTAACAGAGTTTATGGAAATGGGAAGCTTGGCATAATCACCAGTGGTGTGGCTTACACATATGTGAAGGAATATCTGGAAAAGGAGAAAATAGATTGTGGGATTTTCAAAATTGGTTTTACAAATCCATTGCCTGAGACAAAAATTCTGGAGTTCATGAGCGATAAAGACAAAATAATAGTGTGCGAGGAACTTGAGCCTGTGCTTGAGACCAGGGTGAGGGCAATTGCCCAGATGCAGGGTTTAGTCCAGAAAATTTACGGCAAGCTGGATGGTAATTTTCCGTTTGAGTATGAATGGAACTATGAGGTAGTTGCAAAGGGCATAGGAAAGATTATGGGAAGGCAGTATGAGACAAAGAAAGCTGCAGCTTCAATAGAGATTCCTGCAAGACCTCCAGTGCTCTGTGCCGGCTGTCCGCATAGAGCCACATATTATGCAATAAAGAAGGTCACAAAGGGCAAGGCCATTTTCTCCTCAGACATTGGTTGCTACACCCTTGGGATTCAGCCACCACTGGAGATGGCGGACTTACTCACCTGTATGGGTGCAAGCATTGGAAATGCAAATGGGCTGAGCAAGGTAAATTCAGAGCCAGTTTTCGCTTTCATAGGAGATTCCACATTTTTCCATGCTGGGATTCCAGCTTTACTTAATGCTGTCCACAACGGCCATTCTTTCATTGCAGTAATTATGGACAATTCCACAACTGCAATGACAGGGCACCAACCCCACCCAGGGCTTTCGGTTGACGCAGCAGGCAGAGAGGCAAAGGCAGTGAGCATTGAGGCAGTTGTGAAGGGTTGTGGAGTGGATTATGTGAAAGTTGTAGATGCTCTGGACATCCCGAAGGCGGTTGATGTCTATAAGGAGGCATTGAATGTTAAAGGAGTCAGGGTTGTGATTTCCCGCTCTCCCTGTGCGTTGCTTCTCGCTGGCGAGAAGCGGCGGAAGGGCGAAAAGATTGGGCGATATTTTGTTAGCCAGGATTGTAAAAAGTGCCATGTTTGTATCACACAATTTGCCTGCCCAGCTTTTTACCTTGAAGGCGATGAGGTAAAGATAAATGATGGGCTTTGCCTGGGCTGCGGTGCCTGTGCCTTCGTGTGTCCGTTTGGGGCGATAAAGCGAGGTGACTGAAATGAACATTCTGCTCTGTGGTGTCGGTGGCCAGGGCATAATTCTTGCCTCTCAAGTGCTTGGAGAAAGTTGTATCAAGGCAGGGAAGCATGTGGTAATCAGCGAAATTCATGGTATGGCACAGCGTGGTGGAAGTGTTTACACTTTTGTGAGAATAGATGAGGGGGACGCCCCAATTCCGCCAGCAGGAAGTATCGATGTTGCCGTTAGTTTTGAGCGTGTGGAGCTTTTGCGTTATCTGGATTATCTCGGCAAGAAAACAATTGCTCTGGTTAATGAGGCGAAAATTCCACCAATCGGTGTTTCTTTGCAGAAAAAACCCTATCCTGGTGTTGAGGAAGTTGTGGCTGAATTGGCAAGGATTGCTGGTCAGGCAGTCCATTTTGATGCAGAAAAGCTGGCAGTTGAGGCAGGGTCCAAGCTAGCTGTGAATTCTGTAATGCTCGGGGCTATTGCTGCACTACATGGCTTCCCGATTTCAAAGGATGAAATGCTCGAAACCCTGCTCTCAAAACTACCCGAGAAGGTGAGAGAGGTTAACAGGAAGGCGTTTGAGGGAGGGTTTAGCATGACAGAAAGCAATAAACAATTTTAAATAAGCGTAAAAAATTTAAATAAGTATCCATTAACTCTTCTAACATAGAAACCACAAATTCTATGGTGAGGAAAATGAATGGAGGTAGAAAAAGAATAAGGTTGGGAGGAAATTGTGGGGAGTTAGATCGCACTAAACTTCGGGCATTTTTCCTGGTTGTCCTCGTTGTGGTTAGTATTGGAAGCTTACTTATAATTTCTGCCAGGGCGCAAGGTATTAATACAAATCAGAGCGTGGATGCTAAAGTTTCACATTCTCCAATCCACATAACTAACAACAGCGAATTCACAGCAGCAAATGGAGTATCTGGAGGTTCAGGAACACCTTCAGATCCATACATCATTGAAAATTGGGAGATTGATGCTAACGGCGGAACTTATTGCATATCTATTGAAAATACGGATGTTTATTTTGTAATCCGGAATTGCACTGTAAAGAACGCAACATTTCAACAATCCATAGCAAGCTCGGGTATATTCCTGAGCAATGTGCAGCATGCTACTATCAAAGACAACCTTGTAGAGGAGAATATGAATGGCATCTTTTTGTATTGTTCAAGCGACATTTCTATACTTAACAACACTGTGTTCAATAACCTCCCATTTGGAATTGTATTGTATTCTTCAACGATGAATAACATATCAACAAACAATGTTTCTTTTTCACCTATGGGAATTGTTTTGATACTCTCACAAGTCAACAGTTTGGGCAACAATTCCATGTTGAGCTCTGGTGTTATTCTTATGGGCACCTCTATTTTGGACTGGACGACAAATGAGGTCGATATTACGAACACAGTGAATGGACTGCCAATATATTTTTACAAAAACCAGAATGGAATAACGGTCCCCACGGATGCGGGTCAGGTTATTCTTGCCAATTGCACAAATTTTGTTTTGTCTGGGTTGTCATTTTCAAATGTTTCATCTGGAATTCAGCTTGCCTACTCAGCATACAACACAATAACTGCCAGCAGTTTTACAGGAACTCAATTTGGGATTCTTGCAATGTTTTCAGAGCACACAAACATAACTTTCAATACTATAACAGGTAATGGTTATGGAATTTCGCTAGAGTATGGGAGCAACTATACTACAATTACCAACAATGAGATTTCAAATAATTATCGTGGAATTTATTCATATATTAGCAACAACAATGTTGTCCATAACAACAGCGCTTTTGGTAACAACTATAGTTTCTTATTTTGGGTTTCAGAAAATAACACTATATCTGAAAACAATGTGTTCAACAACACCCATGGCATATATCTGTATTTCAGTTCACATAATAATACTTTGAGAAACAACACTATCTGTGATAATGAGTACGAGGGGGTATTCATGCAATCCGCAAACAACAATCAGTTGATTGGAAACAAGATGTGGAATTGTGGCATTATAATGGCAGGATATGAGCTTGAAAACTGGAACACACATGAAATAGACATTACAAACACAGTGAATGGTAAACCCGTGGGTTATTATAAAAATCAGAAGGGTGGCACAATCCAGTCGAACATCGGGCAGTTGATTCTTGCAAATTGCACGAATATGACTGCAAGTGGGCTGGAACTCTCAAATGCTTCTGCAGGAATTCAGCTTGGATTTTCTTCTTACAACATTATAAATGAAAATACACTTACAGGGCATTCTTGCCACGGACTCTACCTCTGGTATTCAGACCACAATTACATAACTAACAACAGTATAGCTGGTAACTACCAAGGAATATACTTCCGTACAGCAAACTCCAATTCTATAATAGACAACAATGTATCCGGTAATACTTACGGAATCTATCTGTACAATTCCTGTAAGAACGAGATAAAGAATAACTGGCTTTGTGCCAACAAAGAGTATGGAGTATTCCTAACGGACTATTCTAGCAGTAATTATCTCCTTCACAACTACTTTGTAGGCAATGGAGAATCTTCCCTTGCCTCTGTTACTACCTTGCGTGGTGTGAGTGGTAAATGCCAGGCATATGATAATAGCGAATGGAACACCTGGTATGACAACACTACAAAGGAGGGCAACTACTGGAGCAACTGGGATGGTAATGGCTGGGGTACACCAGATGCCTACCAGATAGACGGAGGCAAAGCAAGTGACTGGTATCCACTTGGAAATCCTGTGAATGAATTCCCAGCATGTTCTTTCCTCCTCGTGTTCCATGGAATTATTATCATTGTTTACAGAGTTTTCAGGACTTGCGGGTCTCTTCCTCTCTCAAAAACAGCATCAAAGCCGGATTGGATTTGATGTATATCGTTCCATAGCTGTTGCCCTCAACTGCATTTCCAAGTTCGTCAATGTAAATGTCGTAGTAATAGGGAGTTCCATCATCGTAGTGCTGATTGTTTGCGTTGTTTCCCATGCAGGTATTGTTCTTAATTGTGTTAGCTGTGCAGTATGCACCCACATGGATTCCATCCTGGATATTATTGTTTACAACGTTGCCAATAACCATATTATAACTTGCCTCCAATCCTCCACTAACCCAGTCTAAGATAATTCCGCACCCAGTGTTGAAGCTGCAGTTGTTGTAAGCAATTGTGTTGTTGTCGCAGTAAATTGCGATTCCATCTCCCTGGTTCTGGCAGACATTGTTGTGGGTAATTGTGTTGTTTCCGAAGCCATAAAGCGAGGCCTGAACTGAAATTCCCGCAAAACTCATCCCAGTAATTTCATTGTAAGCAATCGTGCAATTCTTACAATCGCTCACATGAATCCCTTTTACGGTGTTTACGATCTGGTTATGTTCTGCTGTGGAATCATAGAGATAATGAAAGTAAATGCCCATGGATGTACAACTTTGGATTGAGTTGTTGGTGATGTGCACATTCTCAGAGGAATAACCGCTGCCTCCCAGCGAAATCCCTTCCTCACACATGCTGATTGAATTTCCATTGATCGTGAGGTTTGTACATCGCTCTATTGAAATTCCAGATGAGCAGTTTGTTATCATGCAGTTCTCAATTTTTCCGTTTTTGAGGTTTCCGAGAGAGATTCCAAAACCATAAGCACCAGCACTGTGGATGTAGCAGGAACGAATGACAAAATGAGCGGTTGTCTGGCTAATGGAGATGCCGACTTTGACAAAAGGATATTCACTGGTGTTTGCAGTCGAAGCATCTATGTTCCAGCCCTCGATTATGTAGGGGTCTGCTTGTGTGCCAGAACCTCTAACAACGCCTTTTGCAGGTGTAAACTCCTCATCACTCTGAATGATAATAGGACCTCCAGCGTAAGTTTGGCCTGTGGGTGTAGCCGAAACCACATCTGATTCGGCACTCTCTCGCGTTCCGTTCACGGCAGTAACCACATAATAGTATGTCTGGTCATTTGTGAGCCCTGTGTGATTGTATGGGTTGTTTACATTCTGAATTTTTGTCCCGGTTTGTTTGGAGACACTAGGATTTACTCCCCAGTAGATATTGTAAGAAGAAGCATTAGGTACAGGGTCCCAGCTCAGCCGCACATATCTGTCCCCTGCAAAAGCATGAACATTTGTTGGTGGTGAAAGAATCGTTGGAATATTGTTTCCATCGTTCTCGTTGTCGGGGATCATATTGTTCACTGTGTTTCTCATCATGTTCATCAAAACCATGGCACCAACCACACTGCCAATTATTATTACTACAACCACTACAGCCAGAACAATGACCAAAATTTTACTTGAATCCTTTGGCGGTGGGGGTGGCGGGGGCGGTGGCTGTGTGTACCCTTGGTATGGGTAGGGTTGCACGGGCTGCGGGTATGGTTGCTGGGGATAATTTGGTTGCTGGCTGAACTGGCTGTTATTGGAAGGCACACTACTTTGGGGTTCGTTTTGTCCGATCATAATTAGATATTCTTTTTTGCATATATAAAGATTTATTTTGCAAGAATGTGAAGTTGTAGAGCAAAATTTTATAAATAAGCCCGGGTAGTGCCGAGTGAACAGTTGCATCCAGAAGCAAAGGGTTTAAAAAATTTTAGATAAGTTTAAATAACGGTAAACTATAAATACCACTTTGTATTTCACCTACCAATATGTTAAAAAGAATTTTAATTGCCAGGATTGGCTTTACTCTACAATGTCGCATCTCTCCAGAATTCTTGATTTTGGAAGGGGTGATGTCTACTGATTAAAATTGGGGTTGTGGAAACAATTACTGCAAATGGTGCACTCATAATTTCCTGCAGCACTGTTCCTCAAGCTCATACGGTTTTTGACGAAAGAGGCAGGAAACTTGGTAGAATTACAAAAATTTTCGGGCCGGTATCCAACCCATATGTAAAAGTTTACCCTGAGAAGGGAGCACAAACTTTGGCCAATCAAACCCTTATCGGGAAGTTTGTTTATGTAGGTGATGAACATGGTGGACAAAAAGAAAAAAATAGAAGAAGAGGAAATAAGGAAGTGCCCGTACTGCGGAAGCACCCACATAGTTAAGGACTATGACCATGGTGAACTCGTATGTGATGAATGCGGCTCAGTCCTTTCAGACAGAATTATTGACCAGGGGCCAGAGTGGAGAGCTTTTGACATGGAACAGGGTGAAAAGCGCGCCAGAACTGGTGCACCAATGACCTACACGCTACACGACAAGGGTCTTTCCACAGATATTGGCTGGAAGAACAAGGACTCGTATGGCAAAAGCATTCCCACAAAGAACAGAGCGCAGCTTTACCGCCTCAGAAAATGGCAACGACGCATCAGAGTCTCTAACGCGACAGAGCGGAACCTCTCATTTGCCCTCCAAGAACTGGATAGAATGTCTGCATCCCTCAACCTTCCAAAGAATGTGCGGGAGACTGCAGCAATGATATACAGAAAAGCAGTAAACAAGAATCTGATTCGAGGGAGGAGCATTGAGGGTGTCGTTGCTGCTGCTCTTTATGGGGCATGCCGACAGTGTGAGGTGCCGCGAACCCTTGATGAGATAGCATCATGCTCCAGAGTTGGCAGAAAAGAAATTGGAAGGACATACAGATTCATGACACGAGAACTGAAGCTTAAGTTGATGCCCACAAAGCCCCAGGACTACATACCCAGATTTATCTGTGCGCTTAAGCTCAGTGGTGAAACCCAGAATGAAGCATTAAGAATTCTGCAAGAAGCAACCGAGAAGGAACTCACCTCCGGTAGAGGACCGACAGGTGTTGCTGCTGCTGCGATTTATATTGCCTCTATAATTACAAATGAGCGGCGAACTCAGCGCGAGGTTGCAGATGTAGCAGGCGTCACGGAAGTGACTATCAGAAACAGATACAAGGAACTGACAGAAAAGCTTGGAATTAACATTGAAGAGCAGGTATGAAAGGGGTTGCGTTGCTCTCAGGGGGCATCGACTCCCCTGCGGCTCTTTACCTCATGCTGAAAAAGAACTGGGACATGGTAGCAATTCATATGGATAATCAGCCGTTTACGGATTCGCATACAGTAGAAAAATTTGTAAAAATTGTTGAAAGGTTGCGTAGAAATGCGGATATCAGTTTACCTGCGTTTATTGTACCTCATGGGAAGAATCAGGGTGAGATCGCCAGACGATGTACACGCAGGTTTCAATGTGTTCTATGCAGAAGGATGATGTTTAGAGTTGCAAGTGCCTTTGCAGAGAGAGAAGGGGCTAAATTCATTGTTACTGGTGAGTCATTGGGCCAGGTGGCTTCTCAAACGCTCCAGAATATTTTTACAGAACACACAAGTGCTAAATTCCATGTTTTAAGACCTCTTATAGGATTAGATAAGGTAGAAATTGAGAAGATAGCGAGGGAGGCGGGTACATTTGAGATTTCCACTTTGCCAGGAATGTGTTGCACTATAGTCCCAGATAAGCCAGCAACTTCTGCGAGAATTTCAGCGATTCTGGAAGAGGAGAGGAAGCTGGACATAAAAGCCATGGTGAGCGAGGCAGTATGTCAAGCAAGGGAGATTTAGATTTTTACATAGTAAAGCTGTGCAGTGGGAAAACTGCATTTGAGGCACTGCCAAAGAGGGGTATGCGGTTTCGGTTTAATTCACTTGCGGAAAAACTCAGAGAAAACGGGTATAGCGCAGAGGTCTATGGTTCTCTCTTAATTGTGAAGCGAAACTTTGAGACCACGATTTTTCCATCCGGACGTTTACTTATAAAGTGCAATGATGAGCAAGAGGCAAGGGCGGAGGCAGCACGCATAGGAAATCTTATTCTCGAGCTGGGTGGTGGGAACAACAAAGTTCAGAAATAAGTAAGTTCCGATAGGTTTTTATTTGGAGTGGTAATATACCATAAAACTAACAAAACGCAGAGGTGTCGCTGTTGTCCTCCGACGAAAAAATATGTCCAGTGTGCGATTCCAAACTATCGAAAGAAGTAACCAAGTGTCCAATTTGTGGTACAGACCTCACGGTGATTGATGAAAAAGCTCTTGAAAATGTGGACCTTTCCATGTTGAAAGATAAAACCAAAGCGATAGACGATATTTTATCTCTCCTGGAGGAGGAAGAAAAGAAGGTATTGGAAAAAATTGAGAAGAAGGATGAAAGAAAACCAGAACCTAAATTGCCAGAACCAAAGGTAGAGGAAAAGAGAGATGGGAAGAAAGAAGAACCTGAGAAAAAAGATGTAGCTTTGAAGGAAGAGGCAGCAAGGGAGAAAGAGACAAAGGAGAAGATAGAAGAGGCAGAAGATACTAAAAAAGAGGTTTTTTCCTGTCCAGTATGCAATGAGAAAATACCGATTGATGCCAATTCTTGCCCAAAGTGTGGAGCAATTTTCGAGGAGGCCGTGGTCATTATCTGCCCTGTGTGTAAAACTGAAGTTCCAGCAGAGGCCAATTCTTGTCCAAAGTGTGGGGCAATCTTTGTAAGCGAGGAGGAAGCGGCAATTTCAGAAATGTCCTCAGTGCCTGGGGAGGTAGTTGAGGCGGTGAAAGAAGATGTTGGGGAAAAGCCGGAATCGGAGCTGCCCAAGGCAGAAGGAAAGGAAGAGATGCCGGTGATTGAAGAGAAGAAGCCAGAAAAGAAGATTGAGAAGAAGCCAGAGGATATGGCAAGGGAGCTCGCACTTAAGGTCAGCGAAGCAAAGGTGCTCCTTGAGACAATGAGAAAGTTTGGTGTGGAAGAGAAGAAGACGAAGGAGAACATAAGCCTGGCACTGAGTGCAGGAAAGGAAAAGGAGTATGAGAGGGCACTTGCGATTATGGATGCTGCGATTTCTAACGGAAAAAAACTTGTGCTGGAAAAGATTGAAGTTCTTTCATATGAACTGGAAGCAGAGGTCAGAGGGTACTCTAAGATGGGTTGTGATGTAAAGAAAGGGATTGGGCTCTGTGAGCGGGCTATTTTTGCGGTTGAAACAGAGAACTTTGAAAATGCAGTAAAGCTTTATACCCAAGCAAGTGATTTTGCTAAAAAGATCAAGGATACCTTTGAAACCAGGAAAAAGGAGTTTGATAATCTCAATCGCACAATCGAAGAATATGTATCATATGGTGTGCCAGGGGTGAGTGACCTGAAGGCACTCCTTGAAAAAGCAATGACATTTTACTCAAGTATGGAGATTACAGAAGGGGATAAATGCTTGAATCAGGTGCGGGAAAAACTGAAGGAGGCATTGCCTAATTTTGTTTCGAGCAAGATTGCTGAGCAGGCAGCAAAACTGAGGGAGGAAAAACTACTAGGACTGGAAGTGAAAGATAAAATTGAATATCTTAAAGAAGCTAACATGTGTATAAAGAAGAAAGATTATGCACAGGCACTTGTGTGGGTAAATAAGCTCGAGAGAAAGGAGGCATGATTGGTTGGGGCAGATTAAGAGACTTGTGCTGGATGTTCTGAAGCCGTTGAACCCGACAATTCTATCGCTCGCTGAGACCCTTACAAATGTAAAGGGAATTACAGCGGTAACTTGTACAATTGAGGAAGTGGATAGGGAGACGGAAACTGTGAAGGTGATTATTGAAGGAAATGACATTGTTTTCGCCTCTGTAGAAAAAACGATTGTTGACTCTGGGTCTGTGATAAGGTCAATTGATAGCGTGACTATCGGGAAAAAACATCATGAGGAAAAGCAGGTGGTGAAGTAGATGGTGGCAAAGGAAGACGTGATAAACAGGGTAAAGAAAGAAGAAGTGAAACATGTGCATTTGCTGTTTACAGATATTTATGGCCAAGTTAAGGGTCTAACAGTGCCAGCATCCAAGCTTGAAGAAACAATTGAAAAAGGTGCTGGTGTCGATGGCAGTTCGCTCGGACTTGCCCCTGTAGAGGCCTCCGACCTCAGGGTGGTACCAGACATAGAAACATTGAAAATCACGAGCAGGGAGGGCATAAAGACAGCTACATTTGTTTGTAATTTATGCGATAGCAAGCTTAAAAGACACAGTGGAGACCCTCGATTTATCTTGGAAAATGTAATGAAGGAGGCAAAAACAATTGGCTACGATGTTTTTACGAAGCCAGAGCTAGAGTTTTACCTCTTCAAACTCTCAGAGAATGGTCTGCCTACATCTGAATTATTTGATATTGGGAGATACACAGACACATTTCCACTGGACAAAGGAGAGTTTTTGAGGAGAAAAGTGGTGGACACACTCTGGAGCCTCGGAATAGACTATGAGGTCACGCATCATGAAAATGCTTGCGGACAGCATGAGATTGAGCTGTATTATGTGAATGCACTCACATCAGCGGACTGGGTAGTGTTAACTAAGCGAGTGTTGAAAAGCATTGCGATGGAATATGGTGCTTATGTCTCATTCATGCCGAAGCCGTTCAGGGATTTTGCTGGTTCAGGTTTGCATGTTCATCAATATATGAAAAATGAAAAAGGGAATGTATTTTACGATAAGAACGGGAAATGGGAGCTGAGCGAAGTGGCACTGCATTATATTGGCGGTTTGATTGCTCATGCAAAGGAGATTTGTGCGGTGCTGGCTCCAACGGTGAACTCCTACAAACGTCTTGTTCCTGGCTATGAAGCACCCGTATACATCTGCTGGGCTAATGAAAACAGGAGTTCCATGATAAGGGTGCCAGGTGGACGTGGAGAAAGCACAAGAGTGGAACTGCGATGTCCAGATCCCTCGGGCAACATTTACCTTCAGATTGCAGTGATGATTGCTGCGGGCCTCGACGGAGTGAAAAACAAGATAGAGCCACCGGAGCCCCTTGAGAAAAACATGTATGAGCTTTCCGAGACAGAGATAAGAAAGATGAAGGTGGAATGCTTGCCCACAAATCTTTCCGATGCCCTTGACGAGATGGAGAAAAGCAAGATGTTGAAGGAAGTGCTTTCAGAGTTTCTGTTTAAAAGGTTCATTGAATTGAAACGGGCAGAAGCCCTAGAGTATGCAAGATATGTTACTAACTGGGAACGGGAAAGATATCTGCAAATTTAGAGGCATGGAATGAGAATTTATGCGTGTCCACATTGCGGCTCAAGAACCCTAATAAAGAAGTATCTCGTGGAGGGTCCAATCACATATGTGCATGAAAGTTACGAAATCTTCATATGCAAGCAGTGTGGATGGGAGGGCATGCCAATCTCCTTTCGCACAGAGAAGCAATACCGAAAATTCCTAGATGAATTGGGAAAGGAGAAATGCGGGGATAGCTAAGCTTGGACAACGGCGCAGGACTTAAGATCCTGTTGCGTAGGCATTCGCCGGTTCAAATCCGGCTCCCCGCAGGAAACTCTTTTGCTCGCTAGCACTCAAAAAAGATTTACGGATAACACACGGAGGACTGTAAATAGGGTGTGGGTTGGCGGCCTTCAATCTTGTTACTTTGTCACAACTCTGAAAATTCCATTCTCAAAAATTAGTGGGAAATAGTCAGTAGGATGTTTTACACCCCGCATTTTAACGATGCTAATATATCTGCCCACAACCCTTCCACTTCTCTCAAGAGTAATGTGAATCACACCATCTGCAAGGTAATCTTCCACGCCATACTTTCCAAATTTGTTCGAGTCAGGATCCATTTCAGTGATAAGAAAAGTTGTAATTCCAAAGTCCCTCAACTTCTGGAAAAAGTAGAATAGAAAACTTCTTGGGTTCTTTATATCGCTCATAGCATAAATTGCATCGATTGAGTCCACAACTACAATCTTACAGTTTTCATTTTCAACAAAATTTTTCACAATGGTTTCTATGACACTCAGCCAGTCGATTTCTTTATCCTCAGCCTCTAGCATTTTTCGTAGATATCCCATATCAATGATAGAAACAAAGTCCTTCACATTCTCTGGGTTCAGTCCCAACTCTTGGAGATGAAAACATAGGCTTTCCCGCGTTTGCTCTAGCGAAAGATAAAGGGCCTTTTCATGCGTCTCTTTTGCGTGATTATAAATAATATTAAATGCAATAGACGATTTCATAGTCCCAGCGTATCCCGAGAGTAGGACGATGTGCTTTCGAGGTATTCCATACGGCATCTTCTCATCAAGTTCTCGTATGTATGTCTTTATTCCTTTTGGTGTTTGCATAAATTCGCCCCCATTTAGATGACATAAGGTGCATTTATTACTTAACCTTTTTGGAAATGGAAAAAGAAGGCGATGTTTTTAGATATCTCGCAGATACAGAGAGTGAGAAACAACAAATAAGCTTTCGTATAGGTAAAAAACCGCAATAACAATCACAAGGGCAGCCATTATGAGCTTGAAATTGTTTCCAATCTTTATTTTTGCAGCTGAAACTAATATGAGTGGGGTAACAGTTCCAATTGTGAAAAGAAGAGCATTGAGAATCCCTGTCAGGTAGCCACCAGCAAGAAATACTGCAGGAGAGCCCTCAATGAAACACAGAAATGTGGCTGCAATGGCACTTTTGCTACAAACAGAACAGTTTCCCTCCAGAGCCATCATGAAGGTATAGATGCCAACACCGAGCATCACAATGCTGCCAGCAATCCTGAGATAAGGCAGGAAGGCAATCAAAGGAAGGGCAAGCAAAAGAAGCAGAAATCTGGTTCCAAAAATGTATGCGAGTGCTTTCCTTCCACCTCCAGAAAGTAGAAACACTGGCAGGGTACATGCTGAACATACTGAGAAGCCAAGAATGAGTCCGTAGAGATAGAACTCAATGAGCATTTCTCCACCTCAATGAATAGCTGAGTGCTTTTTTCTGACAGGCTTCAATACACCTGCCACACCTGATGCACTCAAAACTATCTGTCTGGCTCTGGGGGTCAATACCCATGGGACAGCGTTTTTGACATGCGCTGCACTTGACACATTTTTCCCTGTTCAGTTTGATACTGATGATTGAAAACCTGTTGAATAGTGAAAGCTGGGCACCAAGAGGACAGATGTATCTGCACCAGCCCCTTGCCACAAAGTAAATTAGAATAAAGAAGACAACGGTGAGTGCAATCTTCATTTCAAAGAATGGGGACATCGGCTCCACATAACCTGGCATGAGGATAAGGGTGGGGATTGTTGCAGTGAGGAAACCGATTGGGCAAATATCTGTAAACACCTTCTCCATGAAAATGTAAGAGAGAAGGAGTGTAAAACCAAAAATAATAAACTTCGCATACCTTGGAACACTGTCCCTCAATTCTCTATGTCTGGTTTTCAGTGCAAAGAGGTCCTGGAGTGTGCCAACAGGACAACCCCATCCACATGTGGCTCTGCCGAAAATAAGTGCAATCAGGAAGACCGCACCAAAAAAGTAGAGGAGTAGGATTGGATTCACAATCACAGCATACTGTTCAGCACCCACTGGGCAAAGTCCCACTGCGGTGGGACAGGCATGGCAGTAGAAGTATGGTAGGGGAAAGCCATAAAAACCAATTACCAAGCCAAGGTTAAGCACCACAAAAACCAGAAACTGGAGGGTGATTCTGTAAGTGCGTAATTTCAATCTCTCACCTATGGCTCATATGAATGGCTTCGTCCAGCACTGTATTGAGTTCCTGGGAATAAACCACGCCCGCCTTGGACCACCAAAGCACCTTATCGCCTGTTTTTACAAGGCACACGGTTGTGGGTGTCCCTAAGGCAGAACCGAGCGTGTAGATTCTCAGCACTTCCATCCCTTGATTTCTCGTTTCAGAACCCATAGTCACATCTAGCACTTTGAATAAAACCTTTCCTTCAAATTTGCCTGAAATTTTACCATCTTGAGTTATAATACCATGGCTTACCATGTCTCTCCACTGTATCTCACAGCCGGTGCATGGAACCTGATGCACATAAATCAGAAGCGGTTTTCCTTCTGCAAGTAAGTCCAGGATCCAATTGGGATGGTTTACTACACTACCATTCGGGTAGATTTCCAGCCATGAAACTGTGAGCGATTTGGGCTGAAGGGCAAGACAACTCCAGCAGGTATTTCCGTTGTAGATGTTACCACCGGCATCCACACTTTTTTCCACAAGACCTTGCTGGGCTGCCAGAACAATAGCAAAAACAAGGAGGAAAAGAATAAGGAGGTTAAGTCCTTTCAGATTTTTTATGAACAGGGCAATTGCAACTCCTGCTAGAATTCCTATGAACAGGGTCATACCTAAAACCATACCGTTGACTGAAGAGGGTTGATTTTGGTCTGGTAGATTAGATTCGGAATACACTTTCAGATGATGAGTTATGTTGAGAGTGTTGTTGTAAGGGTCTCTTGCATAAATTTGGACTGTTTCCGAGAGCGGGACTTCAGCTGTGAAAAAGCCCTGGGATGTGCGTTCAAGTGGATAAAAGGTTTGATTAATAAACACACCTGCCTCAGCTATGCCGGAGTTATCTGTAAGATAGACCTTGAGCGTCATAGTGCTCTCGTTTGTCCTCACACTAAATGCATCCACAAGCTGAGGAGAGATATTGTCTGTTTGTTCTGGTGGAAACACAAAAACTGCAGAGGTTTTTGATGTCGTTTGATTCGAGTTGTCGATAGCAAAAATTGTAATTAGATGCTGGCCTGAATAAAGTGGCATGAAATTTGCAGAGAAATTGCCTCCATGTTCAGTCAGTTCCAGTGTCCCGAACCAATTTTCATGCGAGATGTTACACTCCACATTTTTCACTCCGTAATCGTCTGATACATTTGCATAAATTGTAAGATTCTCTCCGAGTTTCGGATGTTCAGGTTCAAACCAGATGTTTTGAATAACTGGCTTGGCATTTTCCCTAATAATTATCCAATTTGAGTAGAGCACATCACTGCCCAGCAGAATTTCAAAGGAGAGATTGTCTCCATCGCTCGTTGGGGGATTGCCATTGCCTGGGACAAAAACATACTCAAATGTGTTGTTGTCTTGTTTCTGCATCTCAACTGGGAGCCCACATAACCCGTTCAGGCAGAATTGGATTTTAAGCATAGTGACATTTTCGCAGTTTGCAGTAAACTTTATTGTAGCATTAGGTAATGGGACTTCTGGTTCCCATGACACTGTTACCTGAAGAGAGTTGTTCTGTTGTATTGCACCGGCACCACTCACCTCTACCAGCAGAAAGAAGAGGAAAAAGCAAAATAATGAAGGGGGTAAGAGGTTCTTTCTAATCATCTTTCCCATCACTCAAAGTATTTGCGTCTTATGACTGCTGCAGCTAGAATTCCTGCAGCTGAGAGTGGAACAAAGAATACTGGGCTATGTTCTGGAACTGGCTGTGCGGAGAGATTCAGGGTTGAACTCTGGTAAACTTCAGAAAGGTAGTATGTGTATGTACCGCTGTGATAGGTTCTGTCATGGTTCTGGACAAACACTACAACCCAAAGTCGGTCTTCTTCCCAAGTTGAATCAATTGTAAAGTTTTTCTGTAATGTAAGGGTCTGGCCTACACCCACATTAAGCAAATCAGCGCCAAGATTCTTAACCGCATCAAATCTAAGCCAGTAAGTTTTCCCGCCACTCACCACACTTTTGTTTTTGTCCTCGCAGAGCACGAAGTGCACATAGGTGCCATTTGTGGAGGCAGGCAGTGGGTCAAGCACAGTTACCTCAGCATTTACAATGCCATAATTTCCATTGAGGTAGCCGGAAACGGAAATGGATATCGGTGATGCCACACCCAGTCTGAAGTTTATCTTGCTTTTGTAGTCGTTGTATGTTGCAGCGTCGTTTGCGTTTGTAGAACCTCCAACAGTAACATTAACACCATCAAAGAATGTTGTTGGAGTACCTGGTACACCATAATAGTTTGCTCTAGCCGAGCATGAGCCATCTGTGGCTTCATAAGAATCACCCACATGCCACTCAATTATCGCCAGTTGCGTTCTGTTCATCTCATTCGCGAGTCTGTTGAGTGCACCTTCGGCACTGGGACAGTATGTGCACGTGGTGGAAGTAAAGCATTCTGCAAGCACAGTTCTACTTGTGGTGCTTTCTAGCACTGGCGTTTTTACATCTGCTTTTACACCCATATTCGCAATCGCAATCACGCACAGCATTCCAACCAGCAACAGAGCAGTAATCCTATTTTTCATCATCATGGGAATCGCCTCATTACTGGGGAAGTACATGGAAGTAAATAAAAGTATGGTAATGGGAGGGGAATAACATTTAATACCTCCTTTGACAATGTGGGGTTATGAAGGGAATTACACACTTCCTTACTGGCATTGCTGTTGCCACCTGCTTTGCGTCCGCGGTTGAAGCTGCGCTTTTTGAGAAATCGCTCATAATTCTGCTGGGTGGAATCTTTGGAATCCTTCCAGACACCCTGGATTTCCGTCTGACAAGGTATCTGGAGAAACACACCTACGAGGTCGATCCCTACCCAGACCTTGACCCTAAGCCCATAGCAGAAACAATGGCTAAAGCAATCGATGAAGCATGGGAGACAGGGAAGCCAGTAAATGTAAAATTTCATACAATCAAGCATGACCAAGCATACTGGAGACAGTACTTCATAAAAATTGACAAGAAAAACAAAACAATTACTGCAAGAATTGGTGGCTTGATTACCTGGGCTGATGAGCCCCCTCTGCCTGGCTCAGAGCCAGACCCACCAAGAATTGCCACCGCAAGCTTCAAGCCAGACCTTGACTACTTCTACGATGAGGAGTCAAAGGTTTCGATTCTTTCGGGCCCAGACTTTGAGATGCGAAGAGATGGGGACAAGGTCCGGCTTGAATTCATTCCCTGGCACAGACGCTGGACGCACAGTTTATCCCTCGGGCTGCTTTTTGGAGCAATAGGTGCAATTATCTTTTCTGCAATCTATGGTTTCTCAATGATGTCGTTAGTAGTATTCGGTATTATTACAGGTGGATTCTGGGGTCATGTGATAGTGGACTTTTTCGGACTGATGGGCAGTAATCTGTTCCCTCCTTTTACAAAGAAGCGGATTAAAGGTCTGGGACTCTGCCGTTCCTCAGATGCTCTTCCTAACTTCTTCACAAACTACTCGCTACTCATGATAATTATCTGGAACCTGGATGCGTTCTCTCCTTCTCCGAAACTTCACATGCCATGGGTGGATATGTTTTCAGGCATAACTGCGGGCAATCCAACTGCGACATACTGGGTTGGAACAATAAACTATGTAGTTTACTTCATCGTAGTTCCATTGACCCTGATTTATCTTGCAGTTTATTTCCTTACAGGGAAGTACAAGGAGGAACTGAAGAGTCCAGAGGAAAAGGACAGGGAGCGGGCCGTGGAACTTTCTAGCGAGATAAGCGAAGAAGTCAAAATGTGAAAATATGGAACTAGAGCATGCGCAACTCCTGAAAAAGCAGGGATATGGGCTTGTGGGAGAGCACTCGGCAGTGAAACTGTGCCACTGGATGCGACAGAAACTTTTTTACGGAAGGGTGTGCTACAAGGAAGCATTTTATGGAATAAGCACCCATAGATGTCTTCAGATGACGCCAGCTGTCTATTCCTGCACTCAAATGTGTGTTTTTTGCTGGCGGAATCAGCAGTTCACAAAGCAGGAAATTGAGAAACCAGAAGAACCAGAAAAAATCATAGAGGAAGCAATCAGAGTCCAGCGAAAACTGTTGACAGGTTTCAAAGGAGACGCAAGGTGCAATCTTGATTTATGGAAGGAGGCACAGCATCCAAACCAGGTAGCAATTTCGCTTGCTGGGGAGCCAACAATCTACCCATATCTAAGTGATTTAATAGAGGGATTTAAGAGACGAGGATTCACAACATTTCTTGTTACAAATGGGACAATGCCAGATGCATTAGACGCCCTTGATTCTCTTCCAACCCAGCTTTATGTCACTGTTGCCGCTCCAAACGAGGAGGTGTACAGAAAAGCATGTTTCCCGCTGAAAAAAGAGAACTGGGCAAGGATTCAGGAAACACTGAAACTTTTTCCCTCGCTTGATTGCAGGAAGGTGGTGAGGCACACACTCGTAAAGAACTGGAACTTAGGTTGGCCAGAGGATTATGCAAAACTAGACATGATTGCAGAACCAGATTTTATAGAGGCAAAGGCCTATGTATTTGTAGGTGGTTCCAGACAGAGATTGACAATTGAGTGCATGCCTTCCCACAAAGAGATAATGGAATTTGCCACTGCACTTGAAAAAGAAACTAGCTATAAACTAATTGGAGAGAAAGGAGATAGCAGGGTGGCGCTCCTCAGCAGTGGAAAAGTGGAAGCCAGAATTCAGAATTTGTAGACATAGCGGAGGACTTCCAGAATTACCACTGCACCAATGCACATTCCAAGCACTATTCGAGGGTCAATTTTTATAGCCACATCTTCCTCTGCATCAAAGTATCTTATCAAGCCCGCAGCGGAATGGAATCCCTCGCCTTTTTTCTCCTTTGCCATCGGGTTTTAATAGCCAATTGGGTATATATAGATTTCTGATTGTTTATTGTTTCGTGCTGTTGAAGGTAGCGAAAAATTAGATAACTTAATATCTCTCTTGTGCATAAGGGAATTTGGGGTGCAAGATATGGCCCTTGAAAAAATAACAATAGAAAAGGCAAAGGAACTCGCCGCCAAGGCGAATGTAAAACCAGGCAAGGTGAAGGGGACAGAGATTCTCAGGTTTGCAAAAGCAGCTAGTGAGAACATAGAGCTAATAAGTTGGGATGAATTCCAGAAGATACTAGAAAAGAACAAGCTTGCTATATATGCAAGCGGTTCCTGGATGAAAATAATGCGTCAGAAGTAAAACCTTCTCCTAATTTCTATGGGAAAAGAGTGGAAATGCCTGCAGGTCCAGAGGTAAGTTTGGAGACAGATTTCGAGAAAGTTTCCGCAAAAAGAGAAAAGGTCGTCAAAAAGGAGAATGCACAGAAAGAGTATCATATACGAATAAAGGAAAACATTTTAAGAATGTTTGAGACAAAAAATTAGCGGAAAAACCCTTTCTTTTGAGATACAGTATCTCCCATTGTTTTTGCGAGCTCCATAAAAAGTTCACGTTGTCTTGACGTGAGTTTTTTAGGTACAAAAATTGTTGTTTTCACATAAAGGTCACCAAAGCGTCCTGTTCTCAGATCAGGCATTCCTGCACCCTCAACTTTGAAGACGCTCCCATGTTCTGTACCTGGAGGAATGTCAATCTTTGCTTTACCAGAGAGTGTTGGTACTTCGACCGTAGCGCCCAGCACTGCCTGAGGAATTGAAATTGGAAGCTCATAGTATAGATTGTTTCCGTTTCGCTGAAAGAAGGGATGGGGCTTCACAGAAACAACCACATAAAGGTCGCCAGGGGGACCACCCTTGTTTCCGGCGTCACCTTCTCCGGTGAGACGGAGCACAAGACCAGTGTATGCACCTCTGGGAACCTTAATTTCAAGGGTCTGGGTCTTTGTCACCTTGCCTTCTCCACCGCACCTAGGGCACGGCACATCTACGATGTTGCCTTTACCTTTGCATTCTGGGCACTGGCTCACCGAAATGTAATGCGTGTAACCTCGCACTTGAGAAAATCTTACATGGCCAGAACCGTGGCAACTTGGGCATTCTCTCGGCTGGGTGCCTTTTTTTGCACCTGTGCCCTTGCACTCTTCGCACCTCACCTCATGTGGGACATTCACCTTCCTAACACTGCCAGTGTATGCTTCCTCGAGTGAAATTTCAACCGTAATTTCAAGGTCTCTGCCCCGTTCAGGTGAGCCACGCCCCCTCATCCAGGCATCGAATAATGAATCTCCAAAAAAGTCGACACCAAATACTCGTTTGAAAAAGTCAGAGTCGAAGATGTCTTCAAAATCTCTTGCATGGGTGAAATTTTCCCATTTGAAACCGTCAGGCCCAAAAGTATCCTTTACCCCATCCATACCATATCTGTCGTACATTTCCCTTTTCTGAGGGTCTGCGAGGACTTCATAAGCTTCTGAGATTTCTTTGAATTTTTCCTCTGCCTCCTTTGGGTTGTCTCTATTCATATCTGGATGATATTTTTTTGCGAGATTGCGGTAGGCCTTTTTTATTTCCTCCAGAGTAGCATTCCTAGGAACACCAAGAACTTCATAGTAATCTTTCTTTGCCATCTGTTCTTTATAATCTATGGGAGATTATTAAGTTTTTTGCTTTATATGATGTAAGAGGGATGTCACCTCTGGTATATCAGGAGCCGCAACTTATTTATCATTGGAAATCTATTACTGGTATGCCGCAATGATGTAAAACTTACGCCTGATACCATGATGACTGGGTCATAAAGATTTGGGGTGCTAGTATATAAAGCAGCATGGTTCTATTCACAACTCCTAAACCTTAATTTATTTCTAAGAATTCCCTGAATAAAAACGAAGGAGGATGGGATGCATGGCAATCTC